>NZ_LBJW01000105.1:0-247031 GCF_028128865.1 Bradyrhizobium sp. CCBAU 11357
GTGGTTGGCGCGATCGCGCCGGTCGAGGCGGCGGTGATGCCGGCGCTCACTACGGCGACCGACACCGTCAGCACCCTGCCCAACGAGGTGATTGGCGTGATCGCGCCGGTCGAGGCGGCGGTGATGCCGGCGCTCACTACGGCGACCGACACCGTCGGCGCGCTGCCCAACGAGGTGATTGGCGTAATCGCGCCGGTCGAGGCGGCGGTGATGCCGGCGCTCACTACGGCGACCGACACCGTCGGCGCGCTGCCCAACGAGGTGATTGGCGTAATCGCGCCGGTCGAGGCGGCGGTGATGCCGGCGCTCACTACGGCGACCGACACCGTCGGCGCGCTGCCCAACGAGGTGGTTGGCGCGATCGCGCCGGTCGAGGCGGCGGTGATGCCGGCACTCGCGACGGCGACCGACACCGTCGGCGCGCTGCCCAACGACGTGGTTGGCGCGATCGCGCCGGTCGAGGCGGCAGTGATGCCGGCGCTCGCGACGGCGACCGACACCGTCAACACGCTGCCCAACGAGGTGGTTGGCGCGATCGCGCCGGTCGAGGCGGCGGTGATGCCGGCACTGGCCACGGCGGCCGACACCGTCAGCACGTTACCCAACGAGGTGATTGGCGCGATTGCGCCCGTCGAGGCGGCGGCGCAGCCGACACTACCGAGTCTGGCCGACACTGCGGGCACGCTGCCCAACGACGTGGTTGGTACGATTGTGCCAGTTGAGGCGGCGGTGATGCCGGCACCGGCCACGGCGACTGATACCGTAAGCACGCTACCTAACGACGTGATTGGCGCAATTGGGCCGGTCGAGGCGGCGCAGCCGACGCTCACGACCTCGGCCGACGCCGCGGGCACGCTGCCCGAGGACGTGGTTGGAACAATTGCGCCGGTCGCGGCGGCGATGCCGCCGATACTCGCGACGGCCACTGACATCGTGAGCACGGTAAGCAACGAAGTGGTTAGCCAGACGACAGGTCCAGACACTCAGTCGATTGCCTTGTCGCAAACGGTTGCATCGGACAGCACGGGAACTCACACCCTTGATAGTTCAGCACCACTCCTTGAGATCGCAGAGTCGGCACTGACCACTGCTAACCGTGCGCCTGGTGACGTATCACAGCCCACCGATGTGGCTGGCGATGCTTTGGCGAGTGCGGCGCCGGTCGCTGACACGAGCGAGCCCGTGCTCACCACAATAGCTGCCGCTCCGACCGATCCGCCGGGCGAGCTCTCGCAGGGGGGGGGGGGGGGGGGGGGGGGGGGGGGGGTCCGGCCGACACTGCGAGTGTGGCTGGCAACGCTCTGGCGAGTGCGGCGCCGGTCGCTGACACGAGCGAGCCCGTGCTCACCACAACAACTGTGGCTCTGACCGATCCAACCGGCGACGTGTCGCAACCGGCCGACACGGGCAATGTGGCTGGCGATGCTCTGGCGAGTCCGGCGCCGGTCGCTGACACGAGCGAGCCCGTGCTCACCACAATAGCTGCCGCTCCGACCGATCCGCCGGGCGAGCTCTCGCAACCGGCCGACACTGCGAGTGTGGCTGGCAACGCTCTGGCGAGTCCGGCGCCGGTCGCTGACACGAGCGAGCGAGCGCGCCGGCGCTCACCACAATAGCTGCCGCTCCGACCGATCCGCCGGGCCAGCTCTCGCAACCGGACGACACTGCGAGTGTGGCTGGCAACGCTCTGGCGAGTCCGGCGCCGGTCGCTGACACGAGCGAGCCCGTGCTCACCACAACAGCTGCGGCTCTGACCGATCAGGCCGGCGATGTGTCGCAACCGGCCGACACGGGCAGTGTGGCTGGCGATGCTGTGGCGAGTGCGGCGCCGGTTGCTGACACGAGCCAGCCGGTGCTCACCAGCGCCGGAGACTCGCTCAACAACCCTGCGACCGAACTGTTAGGGCCGGCCGTGCCGGACACCAGCAGCGCTCCAACTCCTGGATCATCGGCCGACACGCTTCTTGCGCTGGCCACCGCTGACGCACCGATCGAGAGTTCGGGATCCGCCACCACTGCCCCGGAGAACGTCGTGACGGACACATCGAATGCCGCGGCGACGACCGCCGTCGCGAGCGATGTGATAGCATTGAACGATGCGCCACCGCCTCCGGCAGATCCGCTGTTCAACGGAACGCAGTATACGGACTATGGTGTCACGCTCAGCAGCGACATCGCGCCCCCCCAGACTGCCGTGTCTCAGGCGGACGCCGCATCGCCTCAAGACATTTCCACGCCGGTGGCTGCCGATGTCCAAAAAGCGGCGCCGCCGCCTCCCGACATCGTGGATAATACTGCGATCGATCACGTTGGAACTCATGATGCCATCCTCTAGTAGGAGGCAAACATGGCAGCTGTCGAGACACTGGACGATCCGCCGCGCAAGCACTCCGGAGCCCAAATTCGCGTCGCACCCGGCGGCGAGGCCCGTGACTATGTCGGACCTGTCAACGCGCTGGCCGCCTGGCGTTCGGTCGTCCGCACCAACCTGATAGCGGTCGCAGCATTTTCGGTCGTTGTGAATCTGCTGATGCTTACGTTGCCGATCTACCTTTTTCAAATATCCGATCGCGTGCTGACGAGCCGTAGTCTCGAGACGTTGCTGATGCTCTCGGCTCTCGCGCTGACGTTCATCGGTATCCTCTCGATCATGGACATTCTGCGTCGGCAGGTGCTGGGGCGTCTTGCGACCAAGATGGAGGCGGTGCTTGGCGGCGCAGTGCTGGCGAGCAGCATCAACAACGCCAGGGCCGGCGAGGGCGGAACCATCCAGGCGATCCGCAGCCTTCACCAGGTGCGGGGCTTCATCTCGAGCCCTATCATGCTTCTGCTGATGGACGCGCCACTCTCACCCCTCTACTTCGCAGTCATATTCCTCGTTCACCCACATCTGGGCTGGATCGCAGTCGTGTCGGGCTTGGTCCTAGCATTGATCGCGCTGATCAACCAGAAAGCGACCTCGGATCGTCTGAGCGAGGCAGGCCTTCATGCCGCCGAGGCCGATGCGGCGGCCGAGTCGCTGGCGCGAAATTCGCAGGTGATCAATGCGATGGGAATGCTGAGCGAAAGCATTCTCCACTGGGGGCGCCGGCAGGCGCCGGCGCTGACGGTACAGAGCCAGGCCCTTGACCGAAACTTCTGGATCAGCGGTGCGTCGAAGTTCGTCCGGCTCGTGGCCCAGATCGCGATCCTCGGCACCGGGGCCTATCTTGCCCTCCACGCCGAGATCACGGGCGGCATGATGATCGCAGCTTCGATCATTGTCGGCCGCGCCCTGCAGCCGCTCGAGGGTTTGATTGAGGGATGGCGCAGCTGCGTGCAGGCGCGATCGGCCTATGCCCGCGTCAAGCAGGCGGTCGAGTCATTCCAGCGCGAGGCGCCCAAGCTGCGCTTGCCAAGACCGCAAGGGCGCCTGAGCGTTGATCGGGTCTTGTATCTTCCGCCCGGCTCGAAGGAGCCGGTACTCAATGGTGTGTCGCTCGAACTCGCGCCCGGAGAGTCTTTGGCCATTGTCGGACCTTCCGGATCGGGCAAGTCGACTCTCGCGCGCATTCTGGTGGGATGTCTGGTGCCGACAGCCGGCAAGGTCAGGCTGGACGGAACGGAGCTGCGCAACTGGGATCGCCGCCAGTTCGGGGAATATACCGGCTACTTGCCCCAGGAGGTCGAGCTATTTCCCGGTACCATCAAGCAGAACATCTGCCGCATGCGCGACGATTTGCCCGACGAAAGCATCTATGAGGCGGCGAAGTTGTCGGGAATTCACGACATGGTCTGCCAGCTGAAGCAAGGGTACGAAACCGTGCTCGACCGCAGTGGCGGGCCGCTCTCGGGAGGACAGAAGCAGCGCATCGCGCTCGCCCGGGCTTTCTTCGGTAATCCGTCGCTTGTCGTGCTCGACGAGCCCAACTCGAATCTCGACGCGGCGGGCGAGCAGGCTCTGACCGAGACTCTGCAGCGCGCCAAGAGGCGGGGGGTCACGGCGGTGGTCGTAACCCTGCGCCCCGCGCTACTGAACAGTGTGGACAAAGTGCTCATACTGCGGGCTGGACGCGCGGAAGCATTCGGCTCTCCGAGCGAGGTGTTGCATCGCCTGGTTCGGTCGCCCGGCAGGGCCGGCGGTGATGAGCCGGAGCAGCCGCAACGCATCGAATCCTCGGGCGGGTGACCAGCGCGGGAGGGGGGGGGGGGGGGGGGGGGGGGGGGGGGGGGGGGGGGGGGGGGGGGGGGGGGGGGGGGGGGGGGGGGGGGGGGGGGGGGGGGGGGGGGGGGGGGGGGGGGGGGGGGGGGGGGGGGGGGGGGGGGGGGGGGGGGGGGGGGGGGGGGGGGGGGGGGGGGGGGGGGGGGGGGGTCTCGGTGTTCCGCTGAGCGCCAAATGGCCCATCTTCACCGGCCTCGCCATCCTGGTTGTTTGGCTCGGGTGTTTCGGCGTTTGGGCCGCAGTCGCCCCACTTAACAGTGCGGTTGTCGCCTCGGGCACCTTCGTGGCTACCGGGCAGAATAAGTTGGTCCAGCACTTCGAGGGCGGCATCATCCGCGAGATTGCGGTCAAGGACGGCGATGTCGTCGAGGCCAACCAGGTCCTCCTTCGCATGGACGATACCCCTGCCAACGCCAAGCTTAAACGGCTCGTACTGAAGAAGTATCGGCTGCTTGCCATGAAGGCGCGTCTCGAAGCCGAAATCAGCTCTTCGGATTCAATCGAAATTCCGGCCGAATTCAGAGAGAACGCTCGTGATCCAGAAATCAGAGCGATTCTTGAGCGGCAACGTGCCGAGCTTCAGGCGCGCCGGGCTAGTCGGGTGACCGAGGAAACCGTACTCTTGAAGCAAATCGCCGGGCTCGAGGAAAGCATCCGCGGATATCAGGCGCAAGTTCAGTCGACTAAAGAGCGTATTTCCTTGTTCGCAGAAGAGCTGAAGGACAAGAATTCGCTTCTTGGCCAGCAATTGGTACGCAAGTCGGATGTACTAGCGTTGCGACGCTCAGAGGCGGGTCTTGGGGGCGACCTCGGCGAGTATCTCGGCCGCATCGCAGATTCTAAGGAGCGGATCGCTCAGGCGAACGAAAGAATAGTGCAGCTCCACGCGACGACGCTTCGGGACGCGATCAAGGAGTTGCGAGAGACCGAGGCGGAGCTGGACGACGGGGAGGAGCAGATTCGCGCCGCTCAGGATGTGGTCGATCGGGTTGATGTCCGTTCACCGGTCCGGGGTATTGTGGTGAAAAACAACTTCCACACACCGGGCGGCGTCGTCTCTCCTGGTGCGGTTATCCTTGAGCTCCTGCCGATCGGCGACGAGCGCATCATCGAGGCACATGTGAATCCCAAGGACATTTCGCATGTGAGCGTAGGCCAGGAGGCGCTGGTGCGGCTGTCGGCACTCAACCAGCGAATTACGCCCATGGTCGCGGCGAGCGTCATCTACGTGTCAGCGGACGCCTTGGCGGAGCAAGTGCAGGGGAAGACCGGAACCCGCCTTGATGGTGACACGCGTCGGGAATTCTATGTCGTTCGGGTGCGCCTGGACCAGGACGAAATTCTCAGGCGAATGCCTGAATTTATCCCCATGCCCGGGATGCCGGCGGACGTTTACATCAAGACCGGAGAGCGTACGTTTTTCGAGTACATCATGAAGCCTATCCTCGACAGCTTCTCCCGCGCGTTCCGCGAAACCTGAAGCGAGCATTCTGAACCTCAAATCCTGAGCACTCGCGTAGTACGGTGAGCTCAAGCCTCTAAGGCTTGCTAAGACCGCGCTACGTGGCTCAGCCCTTCTCACGCTCTTTCGTGGCGGCAGGAGACCAGGTCCAAGGGCGTCTTGGGCCAGCCAAAGCGGAAAGCGCTTCGCTTCTGCGAATGGACGGACCAAGGTGACTCTTGCGGTACCAGCCGATCGGCTAATAGCCCATTACCACGACCGGTCAGCGGGGCCAATGAATGCGTCGGACTAGCTCACTTGTGCTTTTGCTGTCGTTGGGAGCGGCCCTTCATCCGCTCACCAGTTCTGCGCAGGAGAAGGGTTGCCTCGGAATTGAGTGCCGCTCACATGCCCATTTCCTGCGCTAGGCCGCGGGATGGAGCTACGGCCCTTTCAGCGCGTGCGGTTGCGGTTTCAAGAGAATGCTCGAACCAAATCCTCTCGATGCAGCTCAATGATGCGAAAGAGCGGAATCTGCCGTCCATCATCGAAATCCAGCGGCCATGATCAAGCTTGAGGCGAAATCCGGCAGCCATCATCAGCGCGCCTGAGATAATCGCCCAGGCGGCGACCATAAAGACAAAGGCAAGTACCGTCAGGCCAGGCCAGATAAAGGCAGCAACGCCGACGGCGATATTCAGGAGGCCTTCAAATATCAACAGTCCCCATTCATCCTTCCGTCGCATCGCACGAACGGCGGAAATGATTCCCGCTACGCCGTCGACCAACATGTAGGCCGAGAACAACAACACCAGCGATAGCATGGTGGGCCCTGGGAAGAGAAAAGCGAGCAGCCCGAAGATGATTCCGAAGATGCCCCGCAGGAGGAACAGCCACCAATTTTTGGCAAGCATCGTGGAGGCAGAGTCGATGTTAAAGTCAGCGTTGCTGTTGACGGTCGTGCTGGTCATGTCTAGCTCCAAGAATAGCCGTCGGTTCCAGGGTCCGGACATAGTAGCGACCTGACGCCGCGACGTGCCTTGACAGCTATCAAGCTTGCTCGCTGCGAAACAATCGAAAGGCGGAGGCCTTAGGTAGTCCCCCTAAATCGCAAAATCGGCGCTTCGCGAGCAGCATGATAAACCGGGAGCGCCGAGCACTTTGTGCCAAGGCAAGGAGAAGAGCGTGCCAAAAGAGCGTCCCATCAACGGGGTTGAACCCGAGAAGTCCGAAGATGACATGCAACGCGACCTGTTGGGGCCGCGCGGCGTTCCCGGAGCGCCAGACCCCGCCAAGATGACGCCGCAACGCGCCAAGAAGACGCCGCTCTACAATTTGGACCCGGGGCACCCTTCATAGAGGCGAGCGAGTTCTTGCAACACGTGCCGTGGACTATTGGCAGGGTTTCTATCTTTGACCACAAGCATTCGCGGGTCCTCGCCGGCGATGCCCTGATTTCTCATTCGCGTGGAAAAAGAAAGGACCGCGCAGTTGTGTGCTGACGGTCCAAGTCAAGGGAGGACGCCCGGGAAGGGCAGCGATGGTGGGACACATCGCTCTTTGGATCATCGCAAACGCCAAGGGGCGGTGCATTGATAGTTCTCAATTGGATCGCAGTAAAATTGAAGAGCGCGGCGCCGCGTGCGACGGACCTTGCTGACAGCAGTCAAGGCAGAAGAATATCCTCGCCTATATGGTCCCGTGAGATTTCGGCTGACCGCTGACAACGCGCGTCAGGCCAAAGGAAGAGGGCGTTATGTCGAGTATGGATGAATTCCAGGAGACAAAGAGCGAGGTCAGGGTGGCTTCGCTTTATCAGTGGTTTGAGCGCGCTGTGGTGCTCTTCCTGACGTTCCTGATTGCGATCGTGGTGGTCGCGGCGGTCTGGACACTGAGCCTGAAGATACTGTTCGGGTTGGTGCTGACAGGCAGTCTGGATCCGTCTGATTTCGAGGTGTTCCAGGCGGTTTTCGGCATGATCTTTACCGTGATCATTGCGTTGGAGTTCAAGAAGTCCCTGTTGGTGGTGGCCGAACGTCGAGAGGCAGTGGTGCAGATCCGCTCCGTGGTCCTGATCGCGCTGCTTGCCGTCTGTCGAAAGATCATCATTCTGGATCTGAACGAAACGGATGCCGTTCACACGCTGGCACTTGCGACCGTTATCCTCGCGCTGGGTGTGGTGTATTGGCTGATACGCGCAAGCGATTGCCGACAGGAAGAAGCAGCCTAGAGGAAAGAGCCACGTTGGCACTAGGGGGCCAAACGAACCGCGCGCAAGATTGACGTTTGCCAAGGCGCCGTTCCTCTGGGGCGCTCATCTTCGTGAACGAAAGAGTAGCGCCACTGCTTTTAAGTGGATCATCTGAGGAGCGAGCCATGGCCGCAACCAACGTGCAGTCACCTTTATGGGGCCTTACAAGTTAGAGGTCCAGGACAGAGGATATCCGAAGCTCGCGGATCCCAAAGGGAAGAAGATCGAACATGCCGTCATCTTAAAACTGATGCCGAGACGGGAAAGCTGGTGCAGGCCGGCAAGCCAGCACAGGCGCGCGAGGGTGCCGGCCCGCGACATGTGGCGTTCCATCCGGCAGGCCAGCTCGCCTACGTCGTCGATGAGCTGGATTCTACGGTGACGGCCTATCGCTTCGATCCGGCCGATGGTGCTCTCCAGCCGTTCCAGATGCTGTCGGCTGTTCCCGATGCATTCACGGGCAACAGCCGCGCGGCGGAGATCGCCGTCTCGACGGACGGACGATTCGTCTACGCCTCCAACCGCGGCAACGACAGCATCGCCGTCTTTGCAATGGATCCCACGACCGGCAGACTGTCTCCCGCGAGCTGGATGCCGAGCGGCGGCAAGACCCCGCGCTTCTTCGCGCTCGGCCCGTCTGATACGTTCCTGTTCGCGGCCAATGAAGACAGCGACACCCTGATCGCCTTCAGGCGGGATGCGGCCAATGGCGCCCTCAGCGCAACCAGCGAGGTCGTGCGCGTCGGAAGCCCGGTCTGCATCCTGTTCAGGATAGCGTGAAGCCGCCGATCCGTGAATCGGAGCGGCGCCACCGATCCCGCGTCGGATCGCCGCGTTTCATGGCGGCTGTGAACCATCAGACGATAGAGCGTGGACAATTAGCGGTGAGCCATCGCCGGGGCTAAGCTCCGTCCCGTCGCGAAGTCGCATCTCGCGCCCGCCATAAGAATTCGCTATGGCGGCAGAGGACAGTCGTGCTTCCCCTGTCATCAAACGTAAATCATTTTTTTACCGTCGGCCGCAGCAAAAAATTCCAAGGGCAAGACCACGGAAGTGGCGAGGTTCGCGGGCGCAGCATTTTGTAGCAGCAACGGAGCGGGCAAATGACGATCGAGTTGAGCCGACGGGGAATTTGCATCGGAACTGCCCTGATAGGACTCCAGACGGTTTCCTCCAGCGCCTTCGCGGCGCGAAGCGAAGACGGGACGGTCAGGCTCGGTCTTGTCGCGCCGATGAGCGGGCCGAATGCCCGCTACGGTGCCTTCTCGCTGCGCGGTGCCCAAATGGCGGCGAAGGAGATCAACGGCGCCGGCGGTATCGGTGGGCGCAAGATCAACATTCTGGCCGGTGACAGCCAGGGGACGCCGGTCGAGGGCGTCTCGGCGACCCGGCGGCTGATCGACCAGGACCAGGTCGATTTCATCATCGGCGACGTCTCGAGCTCGGTGACGCTGGCGATGCAGCCGGTTGCCGAAGATGCCGGCGTGCTGCTCCTCAATGCCGCCTCGTCGAACCCGAAGATCACCTACAAGGCGGGTGTCGGCGGCTTCAAATGGACCTATCGCAACTATCCGACCGATGAGAACCGCGCATTGATCGTGCTGCAATACGCCGCCGAGAAGAAGGGCTTTACCAAATACGCCGTGCTCTCGGTCGACAGCGACTACGGGCGCGCGGCCATCGAGTTTACCAAGAAGTACCTGCCGCGCTTCAAGAGCCAGATCCTGACGGAAGACTATTACAAGGAAGGCGAGGTGGACTTCCGCAGCGTGCTCTCGAAGATTCGCGACTCCGGCGCCCAGGCCATCATCATGTACGGCAACGCCGATTCTTCGCCGATCGTCGGACGTCAGATGATGGAGGTCGGGATCGCCGGCAAGATCCCGTTGATCGGCAATGCCGAGTTCAATACCGCGAGCACCATCAAGGCGGCGCCGAAGGCAATGGAAGGCGCGATCGAGGCGGCGGCCTGGCTGCCGGCCTATGACTCGGAGAAGAGCAAGGCCTTCGTCGAGAAGTTCACTGCCGAGTATCGAGAGGCGCCGAACAACCACGCCTATGTGCACTGGGAGACGACGCATCTTCTTGCCAAGGCGATCGAGCAAGCTCAGAGCATCGATCGTGAGAAGGTCCGCGCCGCACTCTCCAAGATCCACTATGCAAGTGCAGTCGGCGAAGTGACCTTCGACGATCACAATCAGGCGCGGCTGCCGATGATTCTGCTCGAGATCGAGAACGGCAAGCCTGCCATCAAGGGCGCCTATTCCGCCGAGATCGACTATCCCAAATAGGCGGCAGCACATGTTCTACACGATCATCGAGCAGGTCGTTAACGGCATCGTATCCGGATCGGTGTATGCGATCGTTGCCGTCGGCATGACGATGATTTTCGGCGTGCTGCGCGCCATCAACTTCGCCCATGGCGAATACTATATGCTCGGCACCTTCGGCGCCTGGTTCGCCATCGAGTATTTCGACCTGCCCTATCCGGTGGCGATCGTGATCGGCGTGGTGGCGACGGCGGTCATTGCCGTCGTCGTCGGCAATTTCGTGATGCAGCGGATCGTGGGGGCGCCGGCCGAAGCCGGCGTGCTGGCAACGCTTGGCGTCGCGTTGATCCTGCAGAATACGGTCATCCTCGTGTTCGGCGGTAGCTACAAGTTCTTCTCTGGCGGCTACATCGAGCCGGTGACGCTGTTCGGCTTCACGCTGGCCGAGCAGCGCATACTGATCATCATCGTCGGCCTCATCGTGTTCGTCGGGCTCGAGCTGATGGTCACCTACAGCCGGATGGGCAAGGCGATGCGCGCGGTGTCGCAGAACATCGAGTGCTGCGCCGTGGTCGGCATCGACGTTCGCCATATCGCGCTTTGGACCTTCATCCTCGGCGCTGGTCTTGCGGCGCTGTCAGGCGTGCTGACCGCGCCGGTGAACGTCAGCGTCTACGGCGGCATGGGAGAGCTCATCACCTTCAAGACGTTGCCGATCATCATCATGGGCGGGCTCGGCAACGTCCGCGGCACCTTCGTCGCGGCGATGATCCTCGGCATCGCCGAGAGCCTGGTTGCCACCTATGTCGGCCTGCAGTTCCGCGACACCGTGGGCTTTGCGACGTTGATGCTGGTTTTGATGTGGCGCCCGCATGGGCTGTTCTCCGCGCAGGCGCGCTTCTGATCGCAGGGATGTGACACCTTGACCGAGATCGCTCGAGACCAGACCGTGACACAAGCCAAGAGCCCAGCTGCGACGACGGGCAGGGATCTTCGTGCTCCCTTCGGTCTCGCGCTGATCGCGCTGGCTTGCATCGCACCACTGTTCCTCGGCAACTATCCGCTGCATGCGATCATCATCGCGCTGATCTTCCTGTTGCCGGCCCATGGGCTCAATCTGCTGCTCGGCTACACCGGTCTACTCTCGCTGGCGCAGGCGGCGTTCTTCGGCATCGGTGCTTATGTTTCGGCGCTGCTCGCCGTGCACTTCGGCACGCCATTCTATCTGAACTTCCTTGCCGCCGGCGTCGTGACCGGCGCGATTGCGCTGCCGCTCGGAATTCCCGCCCTGCGGCTGCGCGCGACGTCGTTCGTGATGTGTACACTTGGTTTCGTGATCATCGGGCAGGCGATCGCCAAAAATTGGATCAGCCTGACGCGCGGCGACATGGGGCTGGCGGCGATCCCAAAGCCTTACTTCGCGCTGGGGCCGGCTTCGTTCACGGTCTCCGGCACCGTCGGCTTCTACTACCTGGTGCTCGCCATCGCGGCGCTTGCAACGCTCGCTGTCTATCTGATCGTGCGATCGCCTGCGGGCCGCAACATGATCGCCATTCGCGAGAACGAGACGCTGGCCGAATCCGTCGGCATCCCGACCTGGCACTACAAGCTCGTCGTCTTCATGATCAGCGCCGCCTTCGCCGGGCTCGGCGGCAGTCTCTATGCGCATTATTTAACGGTCGTCAGCCCACTGACCTTCCAGATGTACTACTCGACGACGATGTTGATCATCGTGCTCGGCGGCGGGGCGGGGACCATCTCGGGCGTCATCTTCGGAAGCCTGCTGTTCGTCGGCCTCACCGAAGCGCTGCGGGTCGCGCCGGAGCTGCGCATGATTGCCTACGGCTTCTTCCTGCTCGGGCTGGTGTTCTGGTTCCCGAGCGGGTTCGCGCCGCTGATCGGCCGCCTCTGGTCATTCCTGGAGAAGTGCAAATGAGCGGGCTGCCGATCCTCGATATCTCCGGCCTCTGCAAATCCTATGGCGCAGTGCGCGCGGTCGATGGTGTCGACCTGCATGTCGAACGGGGCGAGATCTGCGGCCTGATCGGCCCTAACGGCTCCGGAAAGTCCACCTTCTTCGATTGCGTGACCGGGCTCGCGAAACCGAGCGCGGGCGCGGTGAAGCTCGACGGGCAGGACATTACCGGCTGGTCGCTGAATGACATCGCCCGGGAAGGACGCATGCTGCGCTCGTTTCAGAAGACGGTGGTGTTCTCCGCGCTCGACATCGAGGAGAACCTCGTCATCGCCGGCCAGATGTTCACGTTTCCCGGGATCTGGTCGACCTTCGGGATCGGCGCGGCCGCCCGCAATCGCGTGGCGGCGCTGAGGGAACGGGCGCGCGGGCTGATTAAGATCGCGGGCCTCTGGGACGTGCGTTTCCAGCCCGCCGGAAAACTCTCCGGCGGCCAGCAGAAACTGATCCAATTCGCCTCGATGCTAATGCCGGAGCCAAAGCTCATCCTGCTCGACGAGCCCATGGCCGGCATCAACCCGAAACTGATCGAAAGAGTGGTGGACAGCATTCGTCTTGCCAACACCTCGTTCGGCGTCAGCTTCCTGATCATCGAGCACAACATCGACGTGGTCACGAGCCTGTGCAAGCGGGTGGTGGTGCTCGACCAGGGACGCAAGCTCGCGGAGGGAACACCCGACGAGATCGTGCAAAACCAGGCGGTACGGGAGGCTTATCTCGGTGGCTGAAACCTCTCTCTCCATCAAGGGGCTGCGCGCCGGCTACGGCTCGCTCGATATCCTCAACGGCGTCGATCTCGACGTACCACAGGGGCAGTTCGTCGCACTCATGGGACCGAACGGCGCCGGCAAGTCGACACTGCTCAAGACGCTCTACGGCATGACCACCGTCAAGGGCGGCAGCATCAACTGGCAGGGTAAGGATATCTCCTCCCTCAAGTCACGCGCGATCCTGGCCGAGGGCATCTCCTGGGTGCCGCAGGGCCGCTGCAATTTTCCAGTCATGACGGTCGACGAGAATTTGCAGATGGCCGCCTATACGCTGCGCGACAGCAGGGTGAAGGCGGAACGCGACTATGTCTACGATCTCTTCCCGATCCTAAAGACACGGCGCAACACGCTTGCCGGCAATATGTCCGGCGGCGAGCAGCAGCTGCTCGAGGTCGCGATGGCGGTCTTGCAGCGGCCAAAAATCCTGTTGGTCGACGAGCCCTCCGTCGGGCTGTCACCGACCGCAATCGGCATCGTGTTCGACGAGCTCGCGCGCATCAACGCCGCTGGCCAAACCATCCTGCTGGTCGAGCAGAACACCAAGAAGGCCATGCAGGTCGCGCATCGCGCCGTCATCCTGCGACTCGGCAAGGTGATCTGGGACGGCCGTCCCGCCGATATCACCCATGACGAGCTCGGCGAGCTCTTCCTCACCGGCCGCATGCGCGGTGAGACCGACGTCGAACATTGACCTGGAGCGCTCGCTCGGCGGGCGCGACCATCATTTGCAACGCAAAGGACAACCACAGTGACGATCTTCGTGCCGGCCGCGCGCGTCTCGCGCATCAAGATATCTCCGACCACGGCGGCCTCCGCCCGCGTGCGCGAACTGAAGGCTGCCGGCCGCGACATCGTCGACATGGCAATCGGCGAGCCTGATTTTGACACGCCCGATGACATCAAGGCGGCGGCACATGCGGCGATCGATCGCGGCGAGACGAAATACACCGCCGTCAACGGCACCGTCGCGCTCCGGAAAGGTATTATCGCCGACTACAAGCGGCGCCTTGGCCTCGAATATTCCGACAACGAGATCTGCGTCGGCGGCGGCGCCAAGCAGATCCTGTTCCTGGCGCTGATGGCCAGCGTGGAGGAGGGGGCGGAGGTGATCATTCCCGCGCCCTATTGGGTGTCCTATCCCGACATGGTGATCGCCAATGACGGCAAGCCGGTCATCGTCCGCTGCTCGGAGAACCAGGGCTTCAAGCTAACGGCGGAGGCGCTGGAAGCCGCGATCACGCCGAAGACGCGCTGGCTGATCCTCAACGCGCCGTCGAACCCGACCGGCGCCGCCTATTCGCGCAGCGATCTCGAAGCGCTCGGCGCCGTGCTGCTGCGCCATCCCAACGTCCTCGTGCTGTCGGACGATATCTACGACCAGATCTGGTATCGCGACGAACCTGCCACGACGCTCGCCGCGGCGGTGCCCGCCTTGAAGGACCGCATCCTGCTCACCAACGGCGTGTCCAAGACCTACGCCATGACCGGATGGCGGATCGGTTATGCCGCAGGCCCTGCGCCGCTGGTCTCGGCGATAAACAAGCTGCAATCGCAGATGTCGTCCTGTCCGTCGTCGATCAGCCAGGCGGCGGCGGCCCATGCGCTGACCAACGACCAGGCCTTCGTGCGCGACAGCGTCAAGCTCTACAAGGAACGCCGCGACTATGCCTGTGCGCGGCTCAACGCCATCCCGGGCCTGTCGTGCCTTGTGCCTGATGGTGCTTTCTACCTCTATCCCGGCTGCGCCGGCGTGATCGGCAAGACCACACCGGAGGGCAAGGTGATCGAGAACGATCTCGACTTCGTGCTCTATCTGCTCGACGGCGTCGGCGTCGCCACCGTGCAGGGCGCGGCCTATGGCCTGTCGCCGTATTTTCGTCTGTCGATTGCGACCTCGATGGAGGCGATCAAGGAGGCCTGCGACCGCATCGAGAAGGCCTGTCGCGCGCTTCGCTGAGCGAAGTCCGGACGCAGGGCGGGAAAGCTTGGCTGCGTGAAAAGAATCTCATTGAAATCAATGGGGTAGATAAAGGATAGTTCCGCTCGAGAACATAGTCACAGAGCTGGTATCCGACATACATGAGCGTCGATTTCAGGAAGCTGAAGAGCTTCGTCAAGGTCGTCGATGCTGGCAGCGTTTCGCGCGCCGCAGGCCTGTTGCGCACGGCGCAGCCGGCGCTTTCCCAGCAGATTGCGGCGCTCGAGAGCCATTTCAAGCACAAGCTGCTTTTGCGCAGCAACCACGGCATCGTCCCGACCGAGGCCGGCCTCATCCTCTACCGCCATGCGCAATTGCTGCTAAAGCAGATCGAGCAGGCGCAGATCGACATCGACCAATCGACCAAGGCGCTGGCGGGGAGGGTGTCAATTGGCCTAGCGACCTATTCGGCGTCGAGCACGCTGTCGCTGCCGATCCTGAAGGAGATGTCCACGCTGCATCCGCAGATCATCGTCCACATCAACGACAGCTTCGGCCATGTGCTGAGCGAGCTGATCATGACCGGCAAGATGGACATGGCCATGATCTACGGCTCCGGCCCGATCAAGGGCGTCAAGCTGCAGCCGCTGTTTCGCGAGGAACTGTATCTCGTCTCGCGCGCCGAGACGGTGGCGGACAAGCCAGCCAACGAGCCGCTGCCGCTATCGGCGCTGGCCGATGTCAAGCTGCTGCTGCCGAGCCAGGGCCATTTCCTGCGGCGCCTGATCGATCAATCGCTGGCGCGGGCGCGGGTGACGCCGAACGTCGCTTCCGAGATCGAATCTGTTTCCGCGCTCGGCGCGGCCGTGACCGAAGGGCTGGGCTCGACCATCCTGCCGGCCTCGGTCGCCGCCGCCAGCGCGTCGAGTTTTGCGGGCGTCGAGGTACGGCGGCTGGTGCGCCCCGCCATCGAGGCGACTGTCTCCTTGTGCGTCTCCGATCATCTGCCCTTGTCAGAGCCCGCACTTGCCACGCGCTCGGTGCTTCTGACCGTGGTCGAGAGGCTGATGCGCAGCCATCCGCAGGGTATTCGCGCGGTCTAAGCAACACGCCCTCGATCAAAAAGCCGAGTGCAGCCGTGCTCGGAGGCTGTATCGGGCCGGTTTCTCAAGGCCATAAACAAAACCTATGGCGGCAGACGGGAGTTGTGGTGGTCGCGTGCGACCGGTTTTCCTACGCTCGAAGACAATCGCTTCGAGGAAACAGATGGCCAAGCTCGCATTCGATACCGGAGGAACTTTCACCGATTTCGCGCTGCTCGACGATAAGGGCGAGCTGCATCTGCACAAGGTGCTGAGCACGCCGGCCAATCCGGCCGAAGCCGTGGTTCGCGGCGTGTCCGAGCTGCTCGAACAATTCGGAGACCTCGTCGCTCTCGACGGGCTTCAGGTGCTCGGCGCCACGACCGTCGTCACCAACGCCGTGCTGGAGCGCAAGGGCGTCAAGACCGGCTTCATTTCGACCGCAGGCTTCCAGGACATGCTGCGCATCCGCAACGAGGGACGCTATGATCTCTACGACCTAAATCTTAAGTATCCGGTTCCGCTGGTCACGCGCGCCAACAGCTTTGGCGCGGTCGAACGCATCACGGCGAATGGCGAGGTCGTCACCGCGCTGAACGAAGAGACCGTCCGCGAGATCGCCGGCCGGCTGCGCGCGGAAGGGATCAAGTCCGTCGCCGTGTGCCTGCTCCACGCCTACAAATACCCCGCTCATGAGCAGCGCATCGCGGCGCTGCTTCGGGACGAGAACCCCGACATCTTCGTGTCGCTGTCCTCCGACGTCTGTCCAGAGGTCCGCGAGTTCGATCGCGCCTCGACTACCGTGGTCAACGCCTATACGCGCCCCCAAATGTCGGGCCATGTTGCCCATCTCGAGCGCGAATTCGTCGCCAAGGGTATCAATCGCCAAGTGCTCTGGATGACCTCGTCGGGCGGCCTTGTGCCGAGCAGCCGTGCCGCCGAGCTGCCGGTGCGCCTGATCGAATCCGGTCCGGCCGCAGGCGCAGTCGCCGCCGCCGAGTTCGGCCGTATCGCCGGGGAAGGCAGCGTGCTGTCCTTCGACATGGGCGGGACCACCGCAAAGCTGTGCCTGATCCCGAATGGAGAGCCGACCGTCGGCACCGATCTCGAAGTCGCGCACTACCATCGCTTCCGCAAGGGCTCGGGCTTTCCGCTCAAGATCCAATCGATCCGCATGATCGAGATCGGTGCCGGCGGCGGCTCGATCGCCGCGAAGAACCCGCTCGGCCTGCTCGATGTCGGGCCGCGATCGGCAGGCGCGATGCCGGGACCAGCCGCGTACCAGCGTGGCGGCACCGAGCCGACCGTGACCGACGCCGATATTTTGCTCGGCTACATGGGCACCGAATCCTTCGTCGGCGGCTCGTTCAAGGTGTCGAAGGATGCCGCGCAGACGGCGATGGCAAAGCTTGCTGGTTCGCTCGACGTCAGCGTGCCCCGCTGCGCCTGGGGCATCCACGATCTCGTCAATGAATCCATGAGCAAGGCGGCGGCGGTGCATGCGACCGACCTCGGCGTCGATCCGCGCAGCCTGCCGATGGTCGCCTTCGGCGGCGCGGGCCCTGTGCACGCTTACGGCATCGCGCGCAAACTCGGCATCAAACGCATCATCTGTCCGACCGGTGCCGGCGTCACCTCGGCGATCGGCCTTTTGATCGCGCCGGTGGCCGTCGATCTCTCCGCGAGTTTTCCGATGCAGGTCGACAATTGGAATTTTGCCGCAATGGATCGCCTGCTCGGCGATCTCGCAGCGCAGGGGGCCGAGGTCGTCCGTGCCGCCGGCGTCGCGCCGGAAACGATCACCAACACCTACACGGTCGACATGCGTCACGTCGGCCAAGGCCACGAAATCACCGTCGCGCTGCCGGATCGCAAGCTCCCGCCGAAGCAGTTCCGTGAAGAGCTGCTCGGCAATTTCTACAAGCTCTACCGCGAGCTGTTCGGCCGCATTGTCGCGGGTTCCTCGGTCGAGGTGATCACCTGGCGCCTGCGCTCCAGCGGGCAGAAGGATCAGGTGACCCGCCCGCACACGCGGCATGCCGCCGGGGCCAAAAAGGGCATCCGTTCGGTCTATTTCAGCGAGCGCAACGGCTTCGTCGAAACGCCGGTCTACGATCACTACAAGCTGCCGGTCGGCGAGGAGATCAAGGGGCCGGCCATCGTCGAGCAGCGCGAGTCGACTGCCGTGGTCGGGCCGAGCGGCACCGCTCACGTCGACATCAATGGCAATCTCGTGATCACCATCGCCTGAGGACGACGCATCCATGTCCGTGAACGCGGCCGATTTCAACGATCCCATCAATCTTCAGGTGATGTGGAATCGCCTGATCTTCATCGCCGACCAGGCCGACATCGTGCTCGGCCGCACCGCATTCTCGCCGATCGTGCGCGAGAACCACGACTATGTCACCGTGCTGCTCGACAGCCGCGGCCGCGCGCTGGCGCAATGCACCTGGTCGATCCCGGTCTTCATCACCTCGCTGCCGGTCGCCGCGCAAAAATACTTTCTGCCCAAATTTCCGGCCGATACCCTGGTCGAGGGCGACGTGCTCGCCACCAACGACCCCGAGATCGGCACTGGCCACCTGCCTGACGTCACGATGATCACGCCGATATTCAAGAATGGCAAAGTCGTCGCCTATGCCGGCTCGATCGCGCATCTGCCCGACATCGGCGGCGCGCCCCTGCATTCCGAAGCCAGCGACATCTTCGAGGAAGGCATCCGCTTCCCGATCGTGAAGCTGCACAAGGCCGGCGTCCCCAACCAGGACGTCCTCGACATCATCGCCGCCTCCGTGCGCCTGCCGACCGAGGTGATGGGCGATCTCGAATCCATGGTTGCGGCCAACAATGTCATGGGCCGCGAACTCGTTAAGTTCCTCGACGAGTATGATCTCGACGGCATTGACGAGCTCGCCGATGCGATCCATACGCGCTCCGAAGCGCAGACCCGGCGGGCGATCCGGCAATGGCCGAACGGCACCTACAGCGCCGAGGTCCTGCTCGATGGCTACGACACCGACGTGACGCTGAAGGCTTCCGTGATTGTCCGTGACGATTCTATCCATGTCGACTACACCGGAACATCAGAGCAAATCCTTCACTCGATCAACTGCCGCACCAACTATCGCTACGCCCATTCGGTCTATGCACTGAAATGCCTGCTCGACCCGGATACGCCGAATAACGAAGGCTGCATCACGCCGATCACCGACGAAGCGCCGCTGGGCTCAATCCTTAATCCCGAGCAATGGACGGCAGGCAATTCGCGCAATCTGATCGGGCACGTCATCCCGTCGCTGATCTTCAAGGCGCTGGAGGGCGTGGTGCCCGACAAGGTGATGGGCGATAGTGGCGGCGCACCGATCTGGGCGGCCAATTGCGTCGGCCGGCGCGACGACGGTACGCAATATGGGTCGGTGCAGAATTTTCACGGCGGGCAGGGCGCCCGCGCCGAGTTCGACGGCCTCGACACGCTGAGCTTTCCGTCCAACTGCCGGGTCACCGCGATCGAGATGTTCGAGATTGCCGTGCCTGCGCTCACCGAGTGTAAGGAGCTGATCCCGGATTCCGGCGGGGCCGGCAAGACCCGGGGCGGTCTCGGCCAGCGCGTGGTGCTGCGTAACCTCGGTAGCAATCCCATGAGCATTTATCTGGCGTCCGAGCGCGTGCGACATCCCTGCTTCGGTGTGGTCGGCGGCCAATCCGGCAGTGCCGGCAAGGTGCACAAGAATGGCGAGCCTCAGTTTCCCAAGGGGAAGGTCGTTTTGAAGACGGACGATCGCCTGGAGGTGGAGACGCCAGGCGGCGGCGGATGGGGCAAGACGTCCGAACGCAGCGCAGCCTCGATCGAGCTCGACCTCGCGGAAGGGTTGATCACGCCGGCGGTTGCGAGGCAGATTTACGGCTATCGCAGCTCAAGCTTGGCAGCGACGGCTGCCGAATAGGAGAGCCATGGGCCTGCTCGACGGAAAGATCGCGCTCGTAACGGGCGCGGGAACAGGTATCGGGCGCGAGACCGCGATCCTGCTCGCCCAGGAAGGTGCATCGGTTGTCCTGACGGGACGCCGTATCGCGCCGCTGCAGGAGGTCGTGTCCGTGATCGAGAAGGCGGGCGGCGAAGCCGTTGCCCGTGCGCTCGACGTGGCGTCGCGGGACGCAATCCTGGAGGCGGTTGCCTGGATTAAGGACAATGTTGGAGCCATCGACATCCTCGTCAACAACGCCGGCAGCGCCAGCAAGGTACTGAACGCACGCTTCATCACCGAGGCGGAGTGGAACGCCACGGTCAACGTCAATCTCACCGCCGTGTTCAACCTGACGCAGGCCGTACTGGAGGACATGCTCGCCAGGAAGGAAGGCACAATCATCACCGTCTCCTCGCTGGCGGTCGTCAATCCGAACCTGCTTGGCGGCGCCGCTTACGGGGCGGCCAAGGCTGGCGTGAAGAACTTCATGACCTTCCTGCACAACACATTCCGCAACCAGGGCATCCGTGCGACAACGATCCTGCCGGGCGAGACCGACACGCCGATCATGGACAGTCGCGCAAGGCCGCCATTGGAGAGCGAACGCGCCGTGATGCTCAATCCGCATGACGTCGCGCGCGCGGTGTTGCTCTGCGCCAGCCTGCAAAAGGGCGCCATCATCCCCGAGCTGCACATCTGCCCGACTTTCATGCGCGATACGTCAGCGGACATCGAGACGGCCCGCTGGGTCGGCGCACCCGAGGGCCTCACGGACAAGCTGAAGAGCTAGAGAAGAGGATCTCCCATGAACGGAGCCAAATTGCGCGAACGCCTTGTCAAAGGCGAGGCGGTTACCATGTTCGCGCCCCATCATTCCTCATCGGGACTGGCGGTCCGTCTGGTGGAGCTCGGTGCGGATGCCATCTTCGTCGATTGCGAGCACGGCACCTGGAGTTTCGAGGACGTGCGGGTCACGGCCCAAGCCATCCGCGGTGCCGGAGGCGCCGCGATCGTTCGCCCGCACTCGCATGAGCGGCCGGTCCTGATCCGCTATCTCAATGCCGGCGCCGACGGCCTAATGGTGCCGATGGTGGATACCGCGCAGCAGGCGCGCGCGATAGTTGATGCGGTGCGCTATGCATGTCCGGCCGATCACGAAAAGCGGCTGGTCATCGCCATGATCGAGACGCCCAAGGCGATCGACGGCATCGACGAACTGCTCGCGGTGGACGGAATCGATGTGTTCTTTATCGGGCCCGGCGACCTCTCGCAGAACATGGGCTATCCGCCCGCGCCGCCGTTCGGGCAGCCTCGGCCGCAAGCGGTGATGGAGCGGGTTGCTTACGCCGTGAAGAAGATCCGCGCGGCCGGCAAGGTTGCCGGAACGCTCGTGACCGCCGACGAGCTGCCCTCCCTTCTCGAACAAGGCGTGCGGTACTTCTACATCCACTCCGATCCGTTCCTGCGCCTCGGTCTGGCCGGCATCAAGAAGCTGCTCGCCCGCTGAGCTCGGAAGAACGCTATGACATTCGAACTATTCAACCTCGCCGGACGTCGCGCGCTGGTGACGGGATCATCGCAGGGGATCGGTCTTGCGATCGCGCGAGGGCTTGCCGAGCACGGCGCTTCCGTGGTGCTCAACGGACGCGATCGCGACAAGCTGGATGCCGCTGCGGTGAACGTCAGAGCCGCCGGGCACGACGTCGCCGTGACGAGCTTCGATGTTACCCGCGCCGACGCCGTTCGCGGCGGGATCTTGCGCATTGAAGAAGCGATCGGCCCGATCGACATTCTCGTCAACAATGCCGGCATGCAGTTCCGTACGCCATTGGAGGATTTTCCGGCGGAGAAGTGGGAGGAATTGCTCAGGACCAATGTCTCCAGGGCCTTCTACGTCGGCCAGGCGTCTGCACGCCATATGATTCCGCGAGGGAAGGGCAAGATCATCAACATCGCGTCGGTCCAGAGCGAATTGGCGCGGCCTGGGATTGCGCCGTACACCGCGACCAAAGGAGCAATCAAGAACCTAACGCGCGGCATGTGCGCCGATTGGGCCAAGCACGGTCTCCAGGTCAATGCGATCGCGCCGGGCTATTTTAAGACTCCCTTGAACCAGGCGCTGGTGGACAATCCCGAGTTCTCGGCATGGCTTGAAAAGCGTACGCCTGCCTCGCGGTGGGGCAACGTCGACGAGTTGATCGGCGCCGCCGTATTTCTGTCGGGCGACGCGTCATCCTTCGTCAATGGCCATACGCTCTATGTCGACGGCGGCATCACGACCTGCCTGTGATTCCGGCGCTCCATCGCCTCCCGCAACACCACGGCCATGCACCGGGTTCTATAGGATTCCGCACCATGTCGACGAAACCCGAAGTCTTGATGATTGGGCCTTATCCCACCTGGGATATGGAGGATCTCGACGCGCGTTATGTCGTGCACAAACTTTGGGAGGCGGCGGATCGCGACCGCCTGATTGAGGCTCACCGCAGCACGATCCGCGCGATAGCAACGCGGGGCGAGCTCGGCGCATCCGCCAATCTAATGAAGCGATTGCCCGCGCTCGAGATCGTCACCTGTTATGGCGTCGGTACCGATGCCATTGATCTGTCCCATGCAAGGGCGAATGGAATCCGGGTGACCAACACGCCGGACGTGTTGACGGCCGATGTCGCCGACATGGCCATCGGTCTGTTGCTGGCTGTCGCGCGGAAGATCCCGCAGGCCGACCGGTTCGTGCGCGAGGGATGCTGGACCACCGGCAACATGCCGCTGGTGACCCGGGTCAGCGGCAAGACCGCCGGCGTGGTCGGGATGGGCCGCGTCGGCGCGGCGGTCGCAAAGCGGCTCGCCGCATTCGATTGCGAGATCGCTTATTTTGACGTCTCCGAGCGAGCGGATCTACCCTATACATTCGTGCCGGACCTCATGGAATTGGCCCGGCGCGCTGAATTCCTGATCGTGACGCTCGCGGGCGGCGAGAGCACGAAAGGTATCGTGGACGCGCGCGTGCTCGATGCACTCGGACCTGACGGCATCCTAATCAATGTCTCCCGGGGATCGACGGTGGACGAAACAGCTCTGCTTCGTGCGCTCGAGGCCAAGCTGATCAAGGGCGCAGGCCTCGACGTGTTCTGGAACGAGCCGAATATCGATGAACGACTCAAGGCCCTCGATAGCGTCGTCCTTCAACCGCACCACGCCTCGGGCACGACTGAGACACGACGCGCCATGGGCAAGCTCGTCCGCGACAATCTTGCCGCCCACTTCGTAGGTGCGGCCCTCATAACACCCGTGACCTGAAAGCTGCCGTAGTGCGCTGCTTCTCGAACTACCGCTTCTGTTAGTTCGACGCCGAACAGGAAGATCTGTATTGTTGGTGTGGCCACCAACACGAACTGACTCGCTGACTATCTGATCGGCGACAACTCGGATACGAAACCCGCGCAGCCGGCCCCTCTTGGCGCAAAGCGGATATCCTGCAGACTCGCCAGTTCTGCAGAGGGTCAAAAGCGCCGTTTTGACCAACGGCCGGACGCTTCCGGTTTATACCCGACTGCGGACATTTCGCTGCAACTCCCTAAGGGAAGCAATGGGCCACCAGCAGACTTAAACGGTCTGCAAACCTTGTTCATGAGAGGCGCGAACCTAGGCAACGTTGTGTTACCATGGGACGCATGTTTCGCTTCAGAATCACACCCACCGTTCTGCTCGTCCTTATCGTCGGGGGCGCGTCCTGCATTTTCGTGTTTTACGGCCTCAATCTACTGATCGCGCTGATTGCGTTGAACCTGGCCTGCCTGCTGTTGGCCCCGATCGCGAGGCGGCGCGGATGGGGCGCTGAAGGGCGGCTCACGAGACATCTCAGTCGTCCCCGGATCGAAGACGAAAGCCGCAGAGCCAGTTAGCCGCGAGAGCCTACGTACCCTGAAGGAAGAGGGATGACTGTTTCAGAGGAAGTCCGAGTTTGGCGGCTTCGAGTGCGAGGCTTTGCGATTGCTGCAGCTGTATGCCTCGCCTTGATTTTCTTGCTGACGATTCTAGATCCAACCGAGTTCGTGAAAAGCTTCATTCGTCCGCTTGTTCTGCTTCTCGTCTTCCTTTGGATGTGCGGGCTATATTGCACCTACCGGTATTGGAAGGGTTTTAGAGAAGACGAAATACGGCGCGGCGGATCAGCGGAAGCCGCTCGCGCAAAATGGCATAAACTGCACCCGCCCCTGGCTAGATGTTGGTGGGCCGCTTCGGGTCAAAAAGCGAAGAGCTCAGGTTGGCAGATCTGATCCGCTCGGGCTCAACGAGCGGAGTTCCGACAGCCAAGGTGTAACTTCGCACTGGGCCAGAAGCAGTCATATTCTACATGCTGCGATATCTGAGAGCCTCGACCAGCAGGGTGAACGCGGGCGAGGGTTGCCGACGGCTCGGGTAGTAAAGGTGGTAGCCCGAGAATGGCGGGCACCAGTCCGCCAGCACGCGAACGAGCCGGCCCTCCGCGACGTACGGCCGAACGTGTCCCTCGGTGAGGTACGCCAGGCCCACCCCCTTCAGGGCCGCGTCCAGAAGAAGCCCGGCGCTGTTGAACACAAGTTGCCCCTCAACCCGCACATTGAGTTCGCGTCCGTCCTTCTCGAACTCCCAGGCATAGAGACTGCCTCCATGGGTGGGCAGGCGGAGGTTGAGACAGTTGTGATGGGTAAGATCCTGAGGCTTTTTAGGTCGCTTGCGCCCCGCGAAGTATGATGGCGAACCAACGACAGCCATCCGAAGATCCGGACTGACCCGGACAGCGATCATGTCCTTCGCGACAAGCTCGCCGGGACGGATCCCGGCATCGACCTGCTGGGCCACGATGTTGGTGAGACCGTAGTCGACAATGATCTCGACGTGAATATCAGGGTATTGCGGCAGGATGTTGTGAAGCGCCGGGAGCAAGATCGCGCTTGCGGCATATTCGGTGGCGGTCAGGCGGACGGTGCCGGCGGGCTTCTCGCGGAGTTCGCTCAAGGCGGCGAGATCGGCGTCCATCTCGACGAACTTAGGGCCGATGCTTTGGAACAGCCGTTCTCCGGCTTGAGTTGGGGTCACGCTGCGCGTCGTCCGGTTCAACAGCCGGACACCGAGGCGTTCCTCGAGATTCCGTATGATCTGGCTGAGCCCCGATTGGGTCATGCCGAGCTTGGCTGCGGCACGCGTGAAGCTGCGCTCCCTCGCCACCGCAAGGAAGGCAAGGAGATCGCTGGCGTCGTCGCGGGTCATTGATAAGCCTGTCTACTGACTGCATTCGAAATCTATCACCTAATCGGCCGAAGGGAAAAGGTCTAGGTTCGGACAGTAATCGGCCAGTCAACCCGTCAGCGAAAAAGGCCAAGGACCCCATGGGAGACGGAATCAGGCACAAGCCCGGCGCGGTCACGGGAACAAGCAGCGGGTGGCGCAAGCCCACTGTTGGGCTGCCGGCTTGGCAAGAGATCTGAGGCATGTCGGTCACAACCATGCAAGAGCCCGTTCCGGCTGCGAGCATCACCGTCACCTTGCTTCCCATCATGGGCGTGGTGTTCGTGGGCTTCCTGGTCATCGGCATGGCCATGCCCGTGCTTCCTCTCCATGTGCACGACGGGCTGGGCCTCGGCACGTTCGTGGTGGGCTTGGTCGCCGGCAGCCAGTTCGCCGCATCCTTGATCTCGCGTCAATGGGCCGGACACGTCTCCGACGCTCATGGTGCAAAGCGCGGAGTCGTCATCGGCCTGTCGGCGGCGACCGTGGCCGGATTGCTTTATCTGCTCTCGTTCGTCCTTAGTGGATCTCCGCTGATTTCGGTCGTGATCCTGCTTGCGGGACGCGCTCTGCTTGGCGGAGCGGAGAGCTTCATCATCACGGCCGCCGTGAGCTGGGGATTGGCGCTCGTTCCTTCCAGCAACACCGGCAAGGTGATCGCCTGGATCGGGTCGGCTATGTTCGCGGCCTTCGCGCTCGGCGCTCCCGCCGGCTCCGCACTCTATTCGGCCTACGGTTTCACGGCGATCTCGCTGGGGACTGCCTTGGCGCCGCTCGCCGTGCTGCCGCTCGTCGCGCTGCTTCCGGCGATTGCCCCGGTGAAGCACGCGCGCGCTTCGTTCGTCGAAGTGATCGGGGCCGTCTGGGTACCGGGTCTCGGCTCGGCGCTCGGTAGCGTTGGTTTCGGCGCGGTGACGACGTTCGTCGCCCTGCTATTTGCGACCAAAGGGTGGGCAAACGGGTGGATGGCCTACACCGCCTATGCGCTCGCCTTCATTCTGGCGCGAGTGTTCTTCAGCCATCTCCCTGACAGGATCGGCGGCGCGAGGGTTGCTGTCGTTTGCGCGGGCATCGAAGCCAGCGGCCAGGCGCTGATCTGGCTGGCGGTGAGCCCTGAGATGGCGCTCGCGGGCGCCGCGCTCACCGGTTTCGGGTTCTCGCTGGTCTATCCCGGCTTCGGAGTCGAAGCCGTCCGCTGCGTTCCCGCACAGAGCCGCGGTCTTGCCATGGGCGCCTACACCTCTTTTCTCGATCTCGCCCAGGGGCTCGCAAGCCCCACCCTCGGATTGATCGCAGCCGGATCGAAGCTCAACACCCTTTTTCTGGTCAGTTCGGCGACGGTGTTGTGCGCTTCGCTCGTCGCGTGGCGGCTGATCGCAAAGCCCCCAGTCATGGAAGGATCTCCGCAATGAGAACGTTCGCAGCGACTTTCTTTTACCTATGTCTGTTCGCCGGCGCAGCCGTCGCTCAGACGCCCATTAAAGGAGCAAATGCCATGTCCAATCCGGAGGACATCCGCGCCGTCGCGCCGGCGCTCGAAGCATACGCGCAGAAGTTCGTTATCGGCGATCTTTGGAAGCGGCCGGGCCTTTCTCCGCGAGACCGCAGCATCGTCACAATTGCCGCGCTGATCGCGCGCGACCAAACGATTGAACTGCCCGGCTACCTGACTCTCGCGCTCGACAACGGCGTGAAGCCGTCGGAGATCTCGGAGATCATCACGCACCTCGCCTTCTACACCGGCTGGGCGAACGCGATAAATGCGATCCCCGCGGCGCGGGAGGTGTTCAAGAGCCGCAACATCGGAGCCGATCAGCTCCCGTCCTCCTCGGGGCCGCAGCTCCCCCTGGACGAAGCGGCAGAGAAGCAGCGGGCCACGCGGGTCGGAGAGCAGTTCGGCCAGATCACCCCGAGCCTCGTCCAATACACGACAGACGCGCTGTTTCGCGATCTCTGGCTGAGGCCGGCGCTCGCGCCGCGCGACCGCAGCCTCGTCACGGTCAGTGCGCTGATCGCGACCGGTCAGGTCGCGCAGATCACCTATCATCTGAATCGCGCGATGGACAACGGACTGACAAAGGACGACGCCGGCGAGGTGCTCGGCCATCTCGCTTTCTACGCCGGCTGGCCCAATGCGTTCTCTGCGGCACCTGTCGTCAAGGATGTGATCGAGAAACGCCGGTACTGAGGGAGGACGCATGATCTCCCGCCGAGTCGTGCTGATCGCGGGCGTCGCCGTATCAATGAAAACCACCGCGGCATCGGCACTTGCGCCCGAGCTGCACAAGGAGATTCCAATGGACATCGAAATCAAGAGAAACGGGTCCCGTCCTTCCCAAAAAGGATCGGAAGACTGGTTTACGGGGAATGTGCGTGTCGATCCGCTGTTTCAGGCCTCGGACCCCGCCCGCGTCGGAGCTGGCCAGGTCACCTTCGAACCCGGCGCCCGCACCGCCTGGCACACGCATCCGCTCGGTCAGACGCTGATCGTAACCGCTGGGTTGGGCTGGGTACAACGCGAGGGCGGACCGGTCGAAGAAATTCGCCCAGGGGACGTGGTCTGGTTTCCGCCGGGACTGAAGCATTGGCACGGTGCATCGCCGACGACGGCGATGACGCACATCGCGATACAGGAGTCCGTTGGTGGCAGGAACGTCGACTGGATGGAGAAGGTCAGCGATGAGCAATATCGCAAGTGATCGCGCTTGACGACCGCGCGCATGCTCCCCATGGCCGAGATCACGAAGCAGCAGCCGATTGGGCGGCGGGGGCCGCCCGGAGGAAGTTGCCGCGCCGCCCTCTGGTTGTGCAGCCCGGCCGCAAGTTTGGTGATCGGTATTGATCTGCCGATGGACGGCGGATTCACCGCTCACTGAGCACGGGGACCGCGTCGTTGGTCGTTTCCCGCCTAATTGTTACGGACCAAGGGTTTGACCAGCTGTTGTGGGAAGCAGAGAGCAGAACACCAAGTCCACTAGGGAGAACAGGATGGACACGAAGCAGCTCTTGATGATTGGTGTTTCAATGCTGGCTTCTGCAGCGGCAGGACCCGCGCTTGGCCAAGAAAAGCAAGAGCAGTATATCCAGGTTGCGGAAATCGAAATCGATCCTTCGCAACTCGACGCCTACAGGACCGCGGTCAAGGAACACATCGAAATGGCCATCCGGGTCGAGCCCGGCGTCCTGACGCTTTATGCGGTTTCTGACAAGGACGATCCCACCAAGGTGAAGGTGTTCGAGTTTTATCGGGATGGCGAGGCCTATAGACGACACCTCGAATCCGGGCACTTCAAGCGATACAAGGCCGCGACACAAAGCATGGTCAGGTCGCTCAAGCTGATCCGCACCGACGCTATTGCACTTGGCACTAAGGCGAGGTGATCGTTCGCGAGGAGTTGACTATGAAGAGCCTATTCGCAGTGACCGCTGCCTTGCTCCTGGGGATCGGAACGCATAACTCCTTACGAACGGCTGGAGCTTGGCCTCAGGGTCCGGGTGCGGGCGCATCCGCGATATCTCGCTTGCCTGTTCGGGGCTGACCAGTAACAATAACCTGCGGCTCGGCGATACTGAACTCTTAATCGGCGAGCCCCAGGTTTGAGCCCTGGTGCGCCGAACATTTCATTGGCTTAGCAAACGTGGCCGGCATAGAGACGGCGAAGAAGCTGGTCGATGAATCTCTGCCATCGAACACCTTGATGGCGTGCTGGGCCGAGAGTTCCGGCTAATCAAGATCCGCGGACCTGTCGACGCCCGGCTAATCACGTGAGCTTCATATCTTGCCTCACGCAACGCTGCTTTCAGAACTTTCTCATTGCGTTCCGCAGCAGCGGTATGATCGCCGGACAAGCTGCCTCAGGCGAAGGATGACATATCGTAGGTTAGGCTGGTGTGGGGAAAGGCGGTAGCGCTCCAGTGACTCGAACCCCCGATATTTCGAAATGTCGATCTGCCACCACGACGAACTTTGCAGTTGGATTTCTCATTGTAAACCATTGATCCCTAATGATCGGATGTTGGCTCAGTTGGAAAAATTCTCTTGTTAGAATCAATGATCGTATCGTGTCTCTTAATCAGCGGGTCCCAGGTTCGAGCCCTGGTGCGCCCACCATTTAAATTAAGCACTTGGCGGTTTGATCAAGCGGCAAAATAGCGCCGTTTACACCACCGTTTGCCGTTTTGTTCCCGCTTGGAGCTTTAGCACCGCGGCTTCCGCGAGCTGAATCGTAAGCATCCGGCGCGGACCACAGGGTAGAGGACTTTGACCGAGTGCTGGCCCGCAGCGGACTGGACCGCGTGGACTAGCAAACTTGGCCTCCACGCCCGCGCGCAATCGGGTGCGAGGGAGCCGGCGGCTGGGTGATCGCTTCGCAGGCCCGGCCGAAACGATCGTCGCATCGGAGCAGCAATGGGCGCTAAACGCCATATCGCCGCGCCGTCGCCGCGGACCTGGCGCGGCGCCTGTAAGCTCTCAAGGACGATCTTAAGTTTCTCATCCTCGAACCAGCGCCGCCGTCGGCCTGTGTCCACTACACCGAGCCGTTCGATTGGAGCACTGCGCCTATCACTGTCCATAAGGACACTTCTCGACAACACGCCTCATTCGGCAAGGTGGTCTTTACCGGACGGATACGTGTCAAGATCCACACCCAGTCTGGGACACGGCGCGTGCTTGCTCATGGCGCGCGGGTGCGCGCCATCTTTGGCCGTGCGAAATTGGACCGTGCGGTCCCCCGCCAGGCTCGCTGCTGGTCGGGAAGTTCGAGATGAACCAGAAGCGATGACCTGAAGCCGGCGCCGTTTGGCTCTAGACAGATCTAAAGGTGCGCTAGTCCGCCTCTCCCGCTCGCCTGTTCGGAGAGTACGAAATCTAGAAGGCGCCCAGTCCGGGGCTCAAGGGATGTGAAGCCGTGACCGATTATATCGCATGGGTATATCGGGAAAATTTGGAACAGCCCCCCGAACGCTGGGTTGACGCTTCGGGTGCTTCGGCGTGCTCGAAGGGAGTCCGCAATGGCGCTCCAGACCGGCCCCGGGAATCGGCTTTTGGCGGCTTTGTCCCCAGCGGATCTCAACCTGCTTGAGCCTCACGTTCAGAAGATAGCGTTCGAATCTGACGCTGTACTCGTGCGAACCGGAGATGAGCTCAAACAAGTTTATTTTCCGCTTAGCGGGGTCTTGGCGTTCCTGGTTGAGATGTCGGATGGACACATTGTCGCTTCCACTCTCATGGGCTCGGAAGGAGCGGTCGGCGCTCTCGCTATTCTAAGTCCCTCGCACTCGCCAGTCACAGCAACCGCCTATGTGGCCGGAGCTGCGCTCCAAATTCCTGTCCCACGATTGCAACAAGCTTATGAGCAAAGCGGCGCCATCAAACGTGTTCTGCGCCTCCATTTCCGCACTCAATTGCTGCAGCTTCAGAATGTGGCCGCCTGCAACGCCGTGCACCCGGTAGAATGCCGGATGGCTCGATGGTTGCTTGAGATACACGACCGCGTTGCCAACGGCGAGATCAGATTGACCCAGGAAGCGCTGGCCCAACTTCTTGGGGTTCGGCGAACGACCGTGACTCTAACCATGCGTAAGCTTCGGGCAATCGGCTGCATCATATCGGAGCGGCGCGGCGCGTTGGAGGTCCATAGAGCGCAACTCGAGAACGTCGCTTGCGAGTGTTACGGCGTGATGCGCGAGAGGATCAAACGAATGGATGAGGAGGAGCTGAGCTCCCCGAATGTTTCGCATCTGCAATATTCCCCGTTCAGATGAATTGAACGTCATTCGCTATTGAACCGAAGCTGATGTGGGATAGATTACCTGCCGATGAAAGAGATGCTGGCCCATCTGGAACTGCTCCGCGTGCAAATGGCCGAGTGCGAGCGCCTTCAGCATGCAGCAAGGAGCCAGCTCAAGCGCGAGGTCTATGCGCGGGCGCTCACTCGTTACAAGGCAATCGCAAGAGAGCTGGAACGAGCGATAGCATGCCTGCCCGACTTTAGGCCCCTGCGTCGGCCAGAAATAACATAAGGAAGAGTAAGGCCGCCTCAAGCGGGCCAAGGCAGCCTTTGACCCGGGCGCGCAGGACGACGCCGCGGGCAGCGGTCGCGTGTCCTCCGGCGTTCGACGGGAGGCAGAGAGCACCTCGTGGCGCTTACGAAACCGCGATGCGAGGCCGCTGCGCACTCTACGGCCGTAGGCAGCTGGTGCAGAGCGGTGACCTGCCGTGCTGACCAGACGTGTGCGTGCAACAAAGGGAACCGATCCTTCAGCCCGGGCAAGATTTCTGTTGTTACTGGTTTTTGCCACCTTTAGCATTCGTCGCAAAAGTATCGAACCAAGCTGCACCGGGAGGAAGATGATGCGCTGCCTTCGTGCAATTCTGCTGCTTGCGTGCGCTCTCGTGATGGTGGCATTGCTGTTGGCGGCGCCGGGCCACGCGCAGGGCACTTTACAGAACATCCCTAGGAAGCAACTGCTGATCCTTGAAAACCCGGAAGGGACCGTCAAGAACGCCGGATGGTTCAACATCTGGGCCATCAACGCCGGATCGCAGTCGAACGGGCTGCAACAGGTCGCCCTCGATACCCTCTGGTACATCGATCCCGAAAGCGGTGTAGACGGCGTTTGGGACAACTCGCTGGCCGCCGAAAAGCCCCAATACAATGCCGATTTTACCGAGATGACGGCGAAGCTCCGCAAGGGCATCTTCTGGAGCGACGGTGTTGAGTTCACCGCGGATGATGTCGTCGCGACGGTGACGATCCAGATCAAGCATCCGGGAATGCGCTTCAGCGCGGTGCTCGCGAGTAACGTGGCATCCGTTGAGGCGACAGACCCGTATACGGTGGTGTTCAAGCTCAAGAAACCCAACTCGCGCTTCCATGCCAATTTCACTGTGCGCTGGGGCGCGGTATGGATATTGCCCAAGCATGTTTTCGAGAAGGCGGATGATCCGGCCAAGTTCGATTTCAACAAGCCGGCTTCGCTCGGCGCCTATGTGCTGTACAGCTACGATCCCGACGGCAAATGGTACATCTGGCAATTGCGCGACGACTGGCAGCGCACCACGCTCGCCCGCTACGGCAAGCCCGGGCCGAAATATCTCGCGTATATCGATCCCGGCCCGCCAGACAAGCGGGTCATTGCCCAGCTCAACCACGAGCTCGATGTGGTCCATGATATCGCGCCCGAGGGCATGTTTGCCCTCGCCAAGCAAAGCAAGGTGACACGGGCATGGTTCAAGGGATTTCCTTATGCCCATCCCGATCCGACGCTCCCGGCGGTGATCTTCAACACGCAGAACGAGCTGTTCAAGAACCCCGACGTGCGATGGGCGCTCGCGCTGTTGATCGACATCAAGGCGGTGTCGATGGCGGCCTACCGTGGCGCCGCCACCATATCCGCCATCGGCGTGCCGCCGACCGGCGCCCATCCGGCAACGTACCATCAGCCGATAGAGGAATGGCTCAAGGGTTTTGAGATCGACACCGGCAAGCGCAAGATCAAGCCGTACGATCCCACGATCGGCAAGCAGATCGCCGAAATGCTGCGGCCTTCGATGGGCGAGCAGATACCATCCGATCCGGCGGAGATCGCCCGTGCCTTTGGCATGGGCTGGTGGAAGGTCGATCCGCAGGCCTCGCAGGAACTGCTCGAGAGGGCTGGTTTCACCAAGCGCGGCGGCGCCTGGATCACGCCGGATGGCAAGCCCTTCACCGTTCGCGTGATGGTCGAAGGCGACCTACGCCCGGTGATGACGCGGGCCGGCAGCATGATCGTGCAGCTATGGAAGCAGGCGGGCATCGACGCCCGGATCGATGTGGCGCAGGGGACGCTGCCGACCCGGCGGGCGGCCGGCGATTTCGACACATTCATCGGCTGGAGTGTCGAGACCTGGGGCGGCCACCCCGACCTGTCCTACTTCCTCGACAGCTGGCATTCGCAGTTCGTCGCGGAGCCGGGCAAATCGCAACCGCTGCGCAACTGGCAGCGCTGGTCCAGCCCCGGGCTTGACAAGATCATCGAGAGCGTCCGGATGGTGGGCTTCGATGATCCGAAATCGATCGAGCTCGGCAAGGACTACATCAAGCTCGCGGTGAAGGAGATGCCGACCATCCCGCTGATGGCGTACAACGTCTTCACGGCGATGGACCAGACCTATTGGACGGGATATCCCACGTCGGAAAATCCCTACACCAATCCGGTGCCGAACTGGGGTAATTCGCGCTATATGCTCGTCAAGCTCAAGCCTGCCGGCTAGGAGTCATGAGGAGGCGCCGATGCCATCTCTCGGACAGCGGGTCGCCTCTGTCCGAACGCCGCGGTGGGGGTGTCGATGAGCGGATATGTTGCGTATGTCGGCCGACGGCTGGCGCAGTTCGTGCTCGTGGTCTTCATCGGCGTCAACCTCGCTTATGTGATTACCCATGCCACGCCGATCGATCCCGTCGAGCAGTCGATCTCGGCGGTCACCTCCTTTGGCAACACGGCTCCGGATGCAATCGAGCAGATGCGCACTTCGCTGCGCGAGCTCTACGGACTTGGCGGCTCGCCTGCCCAGCAATATCTGGCGTTCTGGAAGCGGATCCTGCGCGCCGATTTCGGTCCTTCGCTCTCGGCGTTTCCAACGCCGGTCTCAACGTTGATTGGCCGTGCGCTACCCTGGACCGCCGGACTGCTCGCGATCTCCACAATCATCGCCTGGGGGCTCGGAAGCCTGCTCGGCGGACTTGCCGGCTACTACCAGAAAAACCGCGGGCTGAAGCTGATGGGGCTGGTCGCGATGGGGCTGCATCCGATCCCTTATTATATCGTGGCGCTCGTGCTGCTGATCGGGTTCGGCTTCCTCTGGCCGGTACTGCCGATCACCGGCGGTTCGGCGATGAACCTGCCGCAGACATTGACATTCGATTTCGTCGTCAGCGTGCTGCAGCACGCCATCCTGCCCGCGCTCTCGCTGATCCTGATCGGCGTGGGCAGCTGGTTCCTCGGGATGCGCGCGCTGGTGTCCAACGTCGTGACCGAGGATTATGTGCTCTATGCCGAGCTGGCGGGTGTCAGGTCTGGGCGCATCCTGTCTTCCTACGTGATGCGCAACGCGCTGCCGCCCCAGCTCACAGGGCTCGCCATCTCGCTTGGCGGAATCTTCAACGGTGCCGTCATCACCGAAAAGGTATTCGGCTATCCAGGCGTCGGCTCGCTACTGGTCGATGCCGTCTATGCGGGGGACTACGGGCTCGTGCTCGGCGTGACCACTGTCTCCATCCTCGGCGTTTCGACCGGCGTGCTCGTGATCGATCTGCTGTATCCACTGCTCGATCCCCGGGTGAGGGTCAGCTGATGACTGCAATCCTGCGTGACCTCCTGCGTTCCCACGCCGAATTCCGGATCGGGACCGCGCTCATCGCCATCGTGCTGCTGTTGTCATTGCTGGCGAGCTTCTCGCCCTATTCGCCGCAGGAGGTCTATGTGGTGCCGCCGGATGTGCCGCCGGCGCTGACCTATTGGTTCGGCACCACATCGCGCGGCCAGGACGTGTTCTGGCAGCTGACCTTTGCCCTTCGCAATACCCTGCTGTTCGGATGCACCGTGGCATTGATCAGCCGCTTGTTGGCGCTCATGGTGGGGCTGCTCAGCGGCTACAAGGGCGGTTGGATCGATCGGGCGCTGATGTCGGTGAACGACACCTTCATCGTCATCCCGTTGCTGCCGATCCTGGTGCTGTTCTATTTCGTTATGCGCGACCGCATGTCCTGGCTGCTGCTGGCGCTGATCATGGCCTGCCTCGGCTGGGCCTACGACGCGCGTCTGATCCGCTCGGCGGCGATGAGCCTGCGGGCCCGTGAATTCACCCAGAGCAGCCTGTTCTCCGGCATGAGCACGCGCGAGATCCTAGTCCAAGAGCACTTGCCCTATGTCTTGCCAATCGTGTTCTCGACGACCATGAACAACATGGTATGGTCGATCGGGCTGGAGGTGACGCTGGCGGTGCTCGGCTTCACCGACATCAACACGCCGACGATCGGCGGCATGATCTATTGGGCCAACCAGCATACCGCGATGGTTGCGGGAGTCTGGTGGTGGATCGCCTTTCCGACGATCGCGATCATCATGACCTTCATCGGGCTGTTTCTGCTGGCGGTGTCGATGAACGACTACATCGATCCGCGCAGCCGTCTCGGCAGCTTGGGAGGCGCGCCGTGATTCCGGCCGCAACAATGCAAGGCGACCCGTCCAAGGAGGCGGAGCCGATCCTGTCGGTGCACGACCTGCAGGCCCACTTCCGGACCGAGCGCCACGGGGTTAAGCGGGCCGTCAAGGCGGTCGACGGCATCAGCTTCGTGGTCGGCCGCGGCGAGATCTACGGGCTCGCAGGCGAATCCTCCTCCGGCAAGACCACGCTGGTCAAGACGATCGCAGGCGCGGTCAGGCCGCCACTGGAGGTGGTCGGCGGCCGCGTGGATTTCGCCTTCCTGCCAGGCTATGGCGGACTGCACTGCGCGCCTGAGGCCGAGGTGGCGCGGATCCGCTGGCGGCATTTGTCCTACATCATGCAGGGTTCGATGAACGTGTTGAACCCGGTGCGCCGGCTCCGGTCAGCCTTCGTCGACTTCGCATATCCGCATATTGGCGAGAGCCGCAGGCAATTCGAGCAGGAGGTGGTCGCCCATCTGGCGCGGCTCAAGCTCGACCCCTCGGTGCTGGAGGCCTATCCGCATGAGCTGTCAGGCGGCATGCGGCAACGCGCCACCATTGCACTCGCCACCATCTGCCGACCCGATGTCATTCTTGCCGACGAACCCACAACCGCGCTCGACGTCATGGTGCAGAAGGAGGTGCTCGCCTTGATCAGTGCCATCCGTCGCGAGATCGGCTCGTCGGTCCTGCTGGTTAGCCATGATCTCGGCGTTCATGCGCATGTGACCGATCGTCTCGGCATCATGTATGCCGGCCGCTTGATCGAAGAGGCCCCAACGCTGGAGATCTTCCGCCATCCGCTGCACCCTTACGCCAGGCACCTCATCTCCAGCTTGCCGCGCATCGGCGATGACGTCCCGCGGAAGGCACTGGACGGCACTCCGCCAAATCTTGCCGATCCGCCGACCGGGTGCCGCTTCCATCCGCGATGCCCGCTGGCGATGGAGATTTGCAGGCACGAGGTCCCCGCCATGCGGGAAAGCGCGCCTGCGCATCGCGTCGCCTGCTTTGCCGTCAATCGGAGCGGTGGGGCATGAGCAACCTGTTGCTCGAGGTTTGCCAGGTCAGCAAGACCTTCATCCGCGGAGGGGTGCTGACGGGGCGACGCGTTGCGGCGGTCAAGGACGTCAGTTTCCGGCTCGCCGCAGGGCGACCCGAGATCTTTGCGATCATCGGCGAATCCGGCAGCGGCAAGACCACGCTTTCTCGGATGATCCTCAACATTGACACGCCCACCAGCGGCAAATTGCGGTTCGACGGGGTCGATCTTGCGACGATCCGCACCGCCGCCGACCGCCTCGCCTTCATGCACAAGGTGCAGCCGATCTTCCAGAACCCGTTCGAATCCTTCAACCCGCTGAAGCGGATCGATCGCTATTTGTTCATGACGCACCGCCGCTTCATCGCGGCCGATGGTAGGCTCGCGCCCGAGATGGCTGTTGACGAGGCGCTGCACAAGGTCGGATTGTCGCTGAAAGAGGTAAGCCGAAGGTACCCGCACGAGCTCTCCGGCGGACAGCTTCAGCGGGTCGCGATCGCCCGCGCGCTGCTCGCCAATCCGAAGCTGATCGTGGCCGACGAGCCGGTCTCCATGATCGATGCATCCTTGCGCATATCCATCGTCAACCTGTTCAAGACGTTGCGCGATGATCTCGGTATCTCCATCATCTACGTCACTCATGATCTGGCGACCGCCTATTACGTCAGCGACCGCATCATCATCATGCAGCAAGGCAGCGTCGTCGAAAGCGGCGACGCAAGAGCGGTCTTGAATGCGCCGCAGCATCCCTATTCCCGTCAGTTGCGCGAGGCCGCGCTATTGCCTGACTTCGCAGCGGGCCTTTAAGTCGGCATGATCTACCACAAGCTCCAGGGCACCTGAGAGGCGAACATGAGAAAAGCAAACGTTCTGATGGACCGCGATTTCGCCATCGGTCACACGGACCCGCGTTTGTTCGGCGCCTTCGTCGAGCACTTGGGACGCTGCGTCTACGGCGGCATCTATGAACCCGGCCATCCCACCGCGGATAAGAACGGTTTTCGTGGCGATGTGCTGGCGCTGGTCAAGGAGCTCGGTCCGACAATCATCCGCTACCCCGGCGGCAATTTCGTTTCCGGGTATAACTGGGAGGACGGCGTCGGCCCGGTGGAGAAGCGCCCGGCACGCCTCGACCTCGCCTGGTTCAGCACCGAACCGAACAGCTTCGGCACCAATGAGTTCATGGACTGGTGCAAGGCTGCTGCGGTCGAGCCGATGTTGGCGGTCAATCTCGGCACCAGGGGCGGGGACGCCGCGCGCAACCTGGTTGAATACTGCAATCATCCGGGTGGATCGACGTGGTCGGACCTGCGCCGCGCCCATGGCTGGGAGAAGCCGCACAATGTCAGGTTCTGGTGCCTGGGCAACGAAATGGACGGTCCCTGGCAGATGGAGCACAAGAGCGCCGAGGCCTATGGCGCGATCGCGCGCGAAGCCGCCAAGATGATGCGGTGGGTGGATCCGACGATCGAGCTCGCGGCATGCGGCTCGTCCGGACGAAACATGCCGACATTCGGCCAGTGGGAAGACACGGTGATCGACCACACGTTCGATCACGCCGAGTACATTTCGCTCCACACCTATCTGAACAATTACAGGCAGGATACGGCATCGTTTCTCGCCAGCCCCGACTTGATGGATCGCTTCATCGACGAGGTTGTCGCGCTCGCGGACGCCGTGGCGGCGAAACGCCGCTCCCACAAGCGCATGATGCTGAGCTTCGACGAATGGAATGTCTGGTATCGAACCCGCCGCAATCGGGCCGATCGTGTCAAGGAAGGGTGGCCGGAGGCGCCGCCGATCCTGGAGGAAATCTACACCATGCAGGACGCGCTCGCTTTCGGGGGCGCCTGCATCTCGCTGCTCAATCACGCCGATCGGGTGAGAGCGGCCTGCCTTGCGCAGCTCGTCAACGCGATTGCGCCGATCATGACCGAGACCGGCGGCGCCGCGTGGCGCCAGACCATTTTCTTTCCGTTCGCCCAGATGAGCCGTCTTGGACGTGGCAAGGTGCTGCGTACCCAGGTCGGGTCGGATGCCTACGATTCTTTCTATTACGATCCCCGTGGGGCGCACGACTTGAGTTTTCCGGTGCCGAACGTGCCGTATCTCAAGATCGCGGCTGTTGCAGGAGAAGCCGGCACTCTTACCCTGTTCATGCTGAACCGCGACCTGATGCAGGAGATGGAGGTGAGCCTCGAGGCGCGGAGCTTTGGCCCGCTCGCAGTGAGCGAGGCGCTCGAGTTGCGCCACGATGATCTCCAGGCGAGCAACACCAGGGACGCAACCGAGCGCGTGAAGCCGGAGCCGCTGCAGGGCGTGACCATCGACGGCGCGCGGATGCGCGCAACGCTGAAGCCGGCATCTTGGAATGTCGTTCACTTGTCCCCGGGCCGATAGACAAGTCTCGAATGGCGGTACGCAAAGTCGCCGTTCCCCTCCGGCAGGCCTGCTTACGCTTCCCGGACGCCGTCAGACTCCGTCCTGCGGACCCGCCGGCAACGTGAACTGAAAGACGACGCCGCGCGGCTGGTTGGCGCTCGCCCATAAGTGTCCATTGTGCGCATTGATGATTGAACGACAGATTGCCAGACCCATCCCCATTCCGTGAGGTTTCGTGGTGAAATATGCATCGAAAACAGCTTCGAGCATTTGTGGATCGAGTCCTGGCCCGGTATCGGCAACCTTCACGAGCACGGAGCCAGGTTCGGCCAAGCAGGTTGTAATGAGCAGGTCTCGTGCTTCATCGGCCGTTGTGGCCATGGCCTGGATCGCGTTGACAAAGAGGTTGAGCAGAACCTGCTGCAACTGCACTCGATCGCCCTTGATGAGAGGCAAACGGTCCGCGAGTTGCGCCTTCACCGAAATCCCATCTTTGAACGCCTCGCTACCGGTCAGGACAATCACCTCTTCGACCGCCTCATTAAAATTCAGGAGCTCCTTGCGTGGCGGCGCCTTCCTGTAGAGGGCACGAAGTTGGCTAATCACTTCGCCGCCGCGTTGTGCGTCATTGGCGATGGCCTCTAATGAAGCTTGCACTTGTTGGAGAGCAGGGGGGCTCCTGCGCAGCCAGTTCAAGGCTGCGCCGGCGCTGATGGCAACAGCGCTTATGGGTTGGCTAACCTCATGGGCGATCGATGAGGTGAGCTGTCCCATGGTTGCGATTCGGTTCGCGTGCGCCAGCTCAAGCTGCATTTCCTGATAACGCCGCTCGCTCTCGCGCGCTTCGGCTTCAGCCCGCCTGCGTTCTGTCAGATCAAGTACGAAAGAGATGCTCTGATCGGGGGATCCGGCCACTGCGGCCGAGCCGACCAGCACCGGAACCCGGCTGCCGTCCTTTCTAAAGTACTCCTTCTCCCGGGGCGCGACCTCTCCCGATCGGCGAAGTTGCTCAATTCGCTCGGCATCGTCATTTTCGTATTCTGGCGGCGTCATATCCCTCCAGCTCACCGCTCCTGACATCAGTTCCTCTTTGGAATAGCCGGTCATGTTCAGGAAGGCCTTGTTGGCGTAGCTGATTTTACCGGTAGCATCCCAGAATAGAATTCCGATGATGCTGGAATCGACGAGTCGTCGGATGCGGGCCTCGCGCTCCTGCAGGTCGCGGTACAGAAGGGTGTTCTCGAGCGAAATAGCGGCCTGAGCTGCCAGCATTTCCAGCACCGCGACACGATCCGGCGTGAATGCGTGTGTGGTCAGGCTATTCTCGAAATAGAGCAAACCGGTTAGCTTGGCCTGCTTGATCAGTGGCAGGCAGAGGATCGATCTGGGGTGCCGGCTATTCAAGTATTCGGCGTCGCAGAGTGGATCGGGCCGCGATGCGTCATCGATGATGGCCGGTTTTTGCGTGCGAATGACATATCGCAGCAGCGCCTCCGCACAATCGGGACCGGAGACGCGGGCCTCACGCATCGACACGGTGAACTGATCAGCGCTCGACTGGGCCTCGGCCTCGATCCGGAAGTCGTCGTGGCGCGGCAAAATCAGCAGGCCGCGATCTGCTCCGGCGTTTTGCAGCGCGATCTTCATCAGCGACTCGATGAGCTTCGGCAGCTCGATCTCACTTGATACAGCCTGCGACGCCTTGACGACGGCGGTGACGTCCAGTTGCTGGACCGAGCCGCTCGCCTTCGCGACTGTGCGATCGTCTTCCATCACGTGCAATTGCGGGTAAAGCCGCTCGAGCTGCCTCACCTTGGCATCGGCACCCCAACGGAGATATCCATAATGTGCGTCGCGCAGATAGGTATAAGCGATCTTCTCGAACCCTCTCGCTGCATAGAACCGTCCGGCGAGCTCGTTGGCGATAGCCTCGTTATGGACAAAGCCGCTTGCGCGCGCCGCGCCGATAGCCCGATCGTAAGCGCGCATTGCATCGAACTCGCGCCCCTCGATACGCGCGACCTCCGCCTCGACGAGGGCGGCGCGGTCCGCGAAATCCTCCGGGCAAATGCTCGCCCATTGCTGCAGCTGATTGCGGTGGGGTGCCAGCGCTTCAAGACGCAGCGCGCGCTTCTCTGCGGATGCAGACTCGCCGTGAGCTGCCTGCGCCAGCGCGGCATAAAAGTGCAGCTCCGCCCGATCGAACAGGGCCTTGGAGGTCCACAACAGCTCTTCCGCGTTCTCCGCCGCCGTGACCGCGGTCGAATCGTCGGCAAGGACGCGCACCTGCAGCTTGCGGACCCAGTACCAGTAGCCGGCATGCACCAGCTGCGGGTCAGCCTTCAGACGGCGTTCGAACTGCTCTTCGCTGAAATCAGCATCATCGAAGCTGCCGAATTTTGTCGTCAGGCCGCGGAGCGCCCGGATCAACTGCAGCTGCCCAGTGATTCTGTCTACCGCAAGGTCAACCCGCATCTTCCGTGCGAACGCAATTCCGGCCTCCGCTTCCCGCTGCACCTCGGTGAGGGGATCGCCACAGGCGAGAAGGTGCGTGATGAGGTGGTGGCGGCTGAAGCTGGCATAGTTGAAGTCGCCATCCTGCTGCGCCGCGTCGAAGGCCCGCCGCAGCAGCGGCCGCCCGGTCCGGACATGCCGTGTCCAGCTGCCGAAGCCGAGATAGACGCGTGATTTGAAGCGGTCCAATCCGTTTCTTTCGACTAGGTCAAGGCCGAGCTGCGTGAACTGGTAACCCGCCTCGTAATCGTGAAAGTCAGGCCCAAGCACGGTACCGAGCAGGATATAGGCCAGGCACGACGCATCCGAGTTGCCGAATTCCAGGCTCAGATTCGCCATGCGCGCGATGATGAGGCGACGCAGGTTCTCGCCGATGAACCAGGCGGGCGACACCAGGACGGTGAGGACGTCCATGGTGCCACGCGCAACCGGATCGGTCATCCGGGGCAAATCCAGCAGCGCCTCGATCTTGCGCGGGCCGATTTGCCGCCACATCCGCTCATATTCCTGCGCGACCTCCGGCAATGTGGGCTGCTCGGGCCATGCGATGCCGACGCGGCGGAGATAGGCGAGGCCGATTTCGACGTCACGGTCGTTTGGTTCCATCTGCAGCCGGGTAACGGCAGCCAAATCGGGGAGGGTCGTGGCACGGCCCGCCAGTTCGGCAAGGCGCGCTTTCGAGGCGGCGTGGTCGCCGGTCAAGAATTCGCACTCGGCGCGCTGCAAGGCGAGCGCAAAACTGAGGGTGTAAGTCCGCCCCCAACGGTCTTCCGACAACATCGCCTCACCGGTGCTGAAGTGCGCGAGCGCCATGGCGAACGCGGTTGCGGCCTTCGCGCGCCGGCCGGCCAAAAGGTTCAACTCGGCCGATTTTTCCCGCTCCTCCGGATCGGTGATCAAATCAGCTCCGCGATTGAGCTGGCTCACAATTTCGAAGACGTTTTCCTCAATCGCTTCCGGTGGCGTCCGTGCCGCGAGCAGTCGGCCGATCCGCAGATGGACTGCGGGCCGGTCGTGCTCGGGGATCAGCGCGTAGGCCGCCTCCTGAAATCGGTCGTGGAGGAACCGATAGGCGCCTGGCTGCGGCTCGACCAATTCCTGACGAACGGACGGCCATAGCGCGGCATGGACCTGCTCCTCCGGAATTCCAAGCACGATCGAAAGCATTGCCGTCTCGGCGGTGTTGCCGAGGCAGGCCATCTGCTGCAGGGCCGCCTGTGTCGCAGCCGGAAGGCGAGTAAGCTTTCCGAGCATGAGGTCCACGACGTTATCGGTATATCGCTTGGCGTGAATGCCATCGAGATCCCAAGACCAGCGTGCAGCGGCGTGGTCGAAGGTGAGCAATGCTTCTTCGACTAGCGAGAAGATGAATTGAATAGCAAAGAACGGATTGCCTCCGGTCTTCTCGAGCACCATCTGGGTGAGCGGTGCCCCCTGCTCCGGCTCGCAGCGAAGCGTGTCCGCGAGCAACTCCCCGAGGTGCTCGCGGCCAAGCGGCGCAAGCGTGATCTGGGTGACCGTTCCGCCCGCGAGCTTGACCCCGTGGAGCATGCGCGTCAGGGGATGATCGGCATCGACCTCATTGTCCCGATAGGCGGCGATCAACATCAGGTGCTTCAGATCTGACCGCGTCAAAAGGTCCTCAAGCAGCTCGAGCGTCGCCGCATCGAGCCATTGGAGATCGTCGAGAAACAGCACCAGCGGATGTTCGGCGCGGGCGAACACGCCGATGAACCGCTTCAATACCTCTTTGAAGCGGCCTTGCGCCCGCTGCGGCGGAAGCTCCGGAGGCGGCAACTGTTTGCCGATGATGAGCTCGAGCTCCGGGATCAGCTCGACCATCAGCTGTGCATTGGGGCCGAGCGCCTCCAGAAAGGCGCGGTGCCACCCGCTCAGCTCCGCGTCGTTCTTACCAAGCAGGGGTCGAACGAGGCTCTGGAACGCCTGCGCGAGTGTCGCATAGGGAACGTCGCGCTTGTGCTGGTCGAATTTGCCCGATGCGAACAGCCCGCCTGAGGGGATCTGGACCTTGTGCAGTTCATTGACGACCGAGGATTTGCCGACGCCAGAGTATCCCGAGACCAGCACCAATTCCGGTACGCCGCTCTCGACGACGCGGCCGAAGGAGGCGAGCAATGTCTCAACCTGGTGCGACCTTCCGTACAGCTTTTCGGGGATCAGCAGCCGATCAGGTGCGTCGTGCTGCCCGAGCGGGAAATCGTCGACGCGGCCCTGGCGCTCCCACTCCGCAAGACAGCGCTGCAGGTCCCATTCGGCGCCGGCCGCAGTTTGATAACGCTCCTCCGCCATCTTGGCGAGCAGCCTCATGACGATCCGCAACACTGCAGGTGGGACATGTTCCGATCTGTCGCTTTGCAGTGTTGGCTTTCTCGCGATATGGCAGTGCACCAACTCCATGGGATCGGCCGCGGTGAAGGGGAGGGAGCCGGTCAGCATCTGATAGAGCGTGACGCCGAGCGAGTACAGGTCGCTGCGGGAGTCGATCGATCGGTTCATGCGCCCGGTCTGCTCGGGCGCCATATAGGCGAGCGTGCCGGCGATGGATTCGGGAGCCGCCGGAGATTGTCGTTCGCGCGGTCGGCGCGACGCAAAACCGAAACCGGTGAGCCGCACGCTTGTCCTGGTGTGATTCACCAGAATGTTGGCCGGCTTGATGTCCTTGTGCACGAGGCCGCGCTGGTGGACCCTGCCCAAGGCCGCTGCGATTTGAACGGCTATACAAAGGAAGTCACCCATCTCGATGGGCGCCTCCATCAGCCTGGTGAGTGGGTCGCCTCCGAAATCTTCAAGCAGAAGAATGGGCTTGGCATGATCCCGCAGGAGTTCTAGCGGCTTCGCGGCCCACGCGCCATCCAGCTCGTTCATCAATCCGAATTCATGCGTGAGGCGATCAATGCTCTGCGGATTCGGATGTTCAGCTGCCGGGAGAACGGCCAGCACGGTCTTCCGCTCGCCCTCAGTGCATTCCCGAACTGCACGGCACAACAGAATTCCATCCTCTTCACAGAGGACCTGTAGACCATGGGCCCAACCTGCGCCCAAAAGTGAAGGAAGGATCATCTCCGTAAACCATGCGCGCACCCTCGAGCCGAAGGAGCCGTTGCGTTCCCCCTGAAGTCGCCTCATAGAGTGGGGCGTCGTCAGCAGATTTCTATTTGCGCGTGCTGGCGAGGAGATCCCGAGGAGCGCGCAATTCGTGAAACTACGTGCCTATCTGTCACGTCTTGATTCCGGGGCCCGACTGGCTACCGCCTACCGCAGCCAAAAAGTATCACTAGGCTCAAGTCCGTCAACTTGCCCTGGCAAGCCAAGCACCGCTAGTCAGGCGCGTTCGACAACCGTCAAGATCTCAGTGCGGCTCCTCTTGGACGAGCCGTTCCGTCAGCCGGGCGAATTCAGGCGCTGTCTTGATCTTGTCGGAGCGCGATAGGTCGACCGCAATCATATTTGCGCTGCAGCAAATGAGCGGCCGGAGGTCGGCCACGACGGCTTCGCCGTGACCCGTGAGATCATCCGCGAGATGGACAAGTCGCCATCGGGCGGCGCGTGGTACTGACCAACCGCGAGCACATCTTCGCGACTGAGATCGCGTAAGCCGGCCACCGGCCGAGGTCCGTTGCAACCAGCGGAGAGCTGGGCCTCCCCGATGCGCTCGTAGAGGAAACGCCCGGGACAACGTGGCATGCGCGGCAAACTTTCAAAGGCCGAAAGTGGCGCTGTTCTTGGTAAACAGCGGTCCTTCGAATCTTTCGAAATGAAATCTCTTCCAACTCCCCAGATTGCCAAGTTTTTCAATCGTCGTCCATGCGGCTCAAATCCGGCGGCGCGATGGATTCCTTGTGCTCGTGCCACCCGATCGGGATACGAACGGCAAGGCCGGAGCAGCCCCTGAAGCTGCGAAGTACAACCCCGTCCACATTTGGTCGAGCTTCCGGGGTGAACGCCCGGCATCATAGCGTTTCGGAGCCGATTACCACTTCAATCGGTATGAGCGCGCGGTCTCTCGGTTTCGGCAGTTTCGTTGGAGGCCAAGCAACGTCGCGCCCGCTCGATCTGGGCGTCGGTTGCGCCGTGGTTACGGGCGTACATCTCGGCGACTGCCGCCGAATATTTCGCGACGTAGTACTTGACCTCGCTGCACGAGATGCGCCCTGCAGGCCTGTGGTGACGCGAAGCGAAGGCGTCGGACCCCAACGGAATCAGCAGCAACGCAACGATGGCTCCCGCCCGTACGATCATTGTCACCGCCCCTCACATATTGCGTCCAGATCGTTACGAGAGAGCAGGCCTGAATCGCGCACACGACGCAAATTAACAATCGTGCACTGATCCAGAATGCTGTGAGACTGTTGCTCCAACGCCTCGGTGCTGCGGGTACCGGACCAGTTATCGGTAGCGATCTGGCCCGAGCTTCCTAGAATGCGGAAGTGGCAAGTTCGATCATCGCGCCGAACGGCTCTAAGAGCTTGCGATAGTTATCTCGCCGAAGCGCTCTCCTACGGCTGGCTAGCGTTCGAGCGCTAACGATTGTTTCAGGCGGGAGAGGGCGGCGAACCTTCTGAAGGTCAGGTGGATGCCACGAGTTGGCGTTGCGGGACAGCTGGCCAGAAGAGGGGGCGGCTGAGTTCGACTAGCTCGGACGCAGGGGAAGGCTTCCTCCTTTGACCGACGCACGTCCTGTCCCTTCAGCTTTCGCGTGGGCGGCCATCAAAGTTCGCTGAAAGTTCGTCGATCAGATCCGTAGCCGGGGTGCCTTGCTTGAAGCCCCGCTGCTCCTCGAAATCGACTTAAGCGGCCATATGGGATGAACTGGTGGTCGGCGCACAATGCCATCACCGCTTCCGGATAGCCCTCCGAACCGCAATGCGCATTCCATGCGGCGAAGGCGGCAGCGATCGCTGGCGGAACCAGGCGCAAAGATTCATTGTGTACGCACGATCTAGCCGGCTTAACCTCTTCCGCGTCAGCCGCGCTTTCGCTGAGAGGGTGACTTAAACTCCACGACCTCGTGCTTGTCACACGGATCAGGTGGCTCATTCTTCTTCACGATTAGCTCAAGCTCGAGAGCCTCGAAGGCGAGCTCATCCGCCAAGCGCCTAAACAGCTCGCGCTTTTCTATGTCCGTCGCCCGCTGACTCATCAGCGTAAACTCTCTGGCGTCAGCGCGGACCTTTTCCAAACGTCGTCGGAGGTCCTTCATGTGTGCCGGCTTAGCTTTTAAAATTATCCTGGGCCCGAGCCATCAGATTGCTTGCTCGGATCCACCGGGAGGCAACTGCCGAACTCGAGACTGGTTCTATGCGGACCGCCAAATTCGCCGCTCATCGCGCTGCGATATTTTCCATGACCCGGCCCCTGTTCAGGGACTGCGGGCTGAGGACGGCTGTCCTGGCTGGTGAGCCATCTCTGCCCGGCTCTCGCCCGATGATGCATAGAAGTAGCATACCTGAAGGGCCATGAATGTTCGAAAGCGGACAGACGCGAGTGTTGCGCCCGACTAGGCTGCGAGCAATCCTGGACGCTCGCGAAGCGCTCAGGGCCCAACGGCATCGGCGGATGCTAAATGTGCCGGCTGCGCTGAAGCGGCTTCGTCCGCGAACGCAGTGGCCGCGTGCCGGGTATGAGGCAGGAGTAAGCTCGGCAGATTAGATCAACGATGGTCGTTCTCGTGCGTACTTTCCTTGTCATTGTAGGAATATGGCTGCTGGTGAACGTTCTGTTTGTTGTAGTTGTCCTGCCCACGGGCAGACCGGCACCTACTCGGCGCGCAGGAATTCCAGCTCCGGTGACGATCCACAGGACGGCCGGTCGCTCGGACGATCACGACCCACCACTCCTGAAGCGCGAGATGACGCCGGTTGCAATCAGAGTTCTTCTGGTCGTCCTCGTCCTTCCAGCCCTTCGGGCCTGGAATGCGATTTGGCGGCACTTCGGAGCGCATCGCGACTAGACGCGGCCATCGCGCGCTCGAGATTCTCGTCGATGTCTTCACTGCGCTATGGCCGTGCCTCCAAGCATGGGTATAGCCGAACTGCCACACGTACAATGGTTCCGTTGCGTCGCACTTAGTTTGGCACTGCCTTAACCGAACATTCGGGTACGATGATGGTCACCTTTTTGGATCGGACTGCATCATGCGGTACAAGGTGTTCGTGGTGGACGGCAGCCGGCAAGTGATCTGCGCTGCCAAGCTCGACTGCATTGACGAGCAGACGGCGAGGCGCCGAGCCGAGCAAATGCGTGACGAGCACGACGTTGAGCTTTGGGAAGGCGATCGACTCGTAGCGGTGTTCCGAAGTGCAACGTCGAATGAAAGTCGGAGCTAACGCGCGATCCTGAATAGGCGGCCGGTCTCGCCGCCGCGTTAGTTCAAGCGTTGTGATCACCCCGGTCTGGCTGGTTGGCGACGCGCCGCAGCGAAGCAGAGATCGCGAACCGAAAGCATCTGGGAGACAAGCCGTAGAATTCCGGTGTCGGCCTCGCTTGTCATTAATTTGATGCATTAATCAAAAAATCAAGAGATAAATAAATAAATGGACAGGGGCTTTAATTTAAAATACGTTTGATTTAATCGAGGTTGAATGATCGTGGCGCTTCCTAGTCACGGTCGTCGCTTCTGAGGCCGCGAATACTGCAGAATCAATATTGCCAAGGCGTGGCCGGCCAAGCACCGATCACGATGGGCAAGGGGGATACCGCTCCAGATCTTTTCACGTAACTTGGCAGCAGTTGATCGATTGTCGCTGGTGGACGTAACACCCTCCGAGCGAGCGCTATCGGTTTTGCGTGAATTGATTTCGCGGCGACGCTCTCTGCTCGGCATTGGCAGACGAGGGTTGCGAATGACGTGCACGCATTTTGTAGCAATGTCCGGCGGGGCTCGGGCAGTTTCGAATTCTTCTTCGTCGATTTGCAATCCTTCGATCCAGCCAAGTTTGCGGTTTGCAAGCATGGCGGCTGTCAGGTGCGCGACCGTGCGCACGACATCCGCTCGCGGGCTCGGAGCGACTCTAACCTCGAGCAGAGTTGAGCGGCACGTGTTCTCTTGGCACATTTTCGAAGCGCTGAGCAGGACGGTAGGCATCCTGAGCAGCTGGGCAATTTTCTTCAACAGCATAGGCAGGCCAACGGGCGATCATCCCCGCGCCATTGTGCAATTTCTGCCGGTCCGTGAATGCGGGCGGCGCATCACCCAGAGGATTTGAGCTATGGCGACGCAGACAACGGGCGGCGGCAGCACGGTTTCGTTCGGCAATACTCCGCAAGCCAACTCGGACATTTTCTCGTTTACGGAAGAGGCCAGCAACATTCTCATCTTGAACGTGCTGGCAAATGACCTCGGAGGCGCGGCCAAGACGCTGTTTTCGCTGGACGACGGCACGAGCGCCTCCGCGTCCACCAAGAGCTACGCACCTGCTGACCTGCTGGTCAAGGATGTGGCGTACAGCAGTGACGCCGCCGGCATGGCCGGAACCCGTGACCGCAGCGCGCTCGGTGCCCGCATCTGGATCGAGTCGGACGGCACCGTTCATTACGACAAGGGCGACATCAACGCTCAGCTTCAGGCGCTGGCGGTCGGGCAAACGCTGACTGACACATTCACCTACGCGATCCAGCTGGGCAATGGCACGCTCAGCTGGGCGACGGTGACACTCCAGTTCAATGGCGCAAACGATTCGGTCTTCATCACATCAAGTCCACAGAGCGGCTCGGTGGTAGAAGACGCGAATGCCACACCGGATCTCTCGGATTCGCAGAGCGCGGCCGGCACTATCAGCTTCAACGACGCCGATCTCAGCGACACGCATTCGGCCTCGTTCGCGGCAGCCTCTTCCAACACGACTTCGCTCGGCACTTTCGCGCTCGATCCCGTCAACGAGGCGGCCAATGCCGCCAACGGCGCGGTGCAGTGGCACTACAATTTGAACGACGCGGCTGCGCAATACCTCGCTGCGGGCCAGACCGTCACCGAGAGCTTCGTGGTGACGATCAAGGACGGCCACGGCTCGACAGCCACCCAGACGGTGACGGTCACGATCACCGGCACCAACGATGCCGCGACCGTCAGCTCGGACTCGAAGGCGGTCACCGAGGGCGATACCGCCTCCGCGCTCAACACCAGCGGCCAGCTCACCATCACCGACCCGGACACGGGCCAGGCCCACGTCGTGGCGCAGAGCAACGTCCACGGCACCTACGGCGACTCCACCATCGACGCCAACGGCGCCTGGAGCTACACCGGCAACGGTGCGCATAATGAGCTCACCGCCGGCCAGCAAGTGCAGGACCAGTTCACGGTCACCAGCCAGGACGGCACCGCGAGCGGCACCGTCACGGTGACCATCACCGGCACCAACGACGCCGCGACCGTGAGCTCGGACTCGAAGTCCGTCACCGAGGCCGATACCGCGGTTGCGCTGAACACCTCCGGCCAGCTCACCATCACCGACCCGGATACGGGCGAAGCCCATGTCGTGGCGCAATCGAACGTCCACGGCACCTATGGCGACTTCACGATCGATGCCAACGGCGCCTGGAGCTACACCGGCAACGGTGCCCACAATGAGCTCACCGCCGGACAGCAGGTGCAGGACCAGTTCACGGTCACCAGCCAGGACGGCACCGCGACCGGCACGGTCACGGTGACCATCACCGGCACCAACGACACCGCGACCGTCAGCTCGGACTCGAAGGCGGTCACCGAGGCCGATACCGCCTCCGCGCTCAACAGCAGCGGCCAGCTCACCATCACCGACCCGGACACGGGCCAGGCCCACGTCGTGGCGCAGAGCAACGTCCACGGCACCTACGGCGACTTCACCATCGACGCCAACGGCGCCTGGAGCTACACCGGCAACGGTGCGCACAATGAGCTCACCGCCGGCCAGCAGGTCCAGGACCAGTTCACGGTGGCCAGCCAGGACGGCACCGCGAGCGGCACCGTGACGGTGACCATCACCGGGACCAACGACGCGGCCACGGTCTCGTCGGACTCGAAGTCCGTCACCGAGGGCGATACCGCCTCCGCGCTCAACACCAGCGGCCAGCTCACCATCACCGACCCGGACACGGGCGAAGCCCATGTCGTGGCCCAGACCAACGTCCACGGGACCTATGGCGACTTCAGCATCGATGCCAACGGCGCCTGGAGTTACACCGGTAACGGTGCCCACGATGAGCTCACCGCCGGCCAGCAGGTGCAGGACCAGTTCACGGTCACAAGCCAGGACGGCACCGCGAGCGGCACGGTGACGGTGACGATCACCGGCACCAACGACAACGCGACCGTCAGCTCGGACTCGAAGACGGTCACCGAGGGCGATACCGCCTCCGCGCTCAACACCAGCGGTCAGCTCACCATCACCGACCCGGACACGGGCGAGGCCCATGTCGTGGCCCAGACCAATGTCCACGGCACCTATGGCGACTTCAGCATCGATGCCAACGGGACCTGGAGCTACACCGGCAACGATGCCCACAATGAGCTCACCGCCGGCCAGCAGGTGCAGGACCAGTTCACGGTCACCAGCCAGGACGGCACCGCGAGTGGCACCGTCACGGTGACCATCACCGGCACCAACGACGCGGCCACCGTGAGCTCGGACTCGAAGTCCGTCACGGAAGGTGACACTGCCGCCGCATTGAACGCCTCCGGCCAGCTGACGATTGTGGATCCCGACACCGGCGAGGCCCATGTCGTGGCGCAATCGAACGTCCACGGCACCTACGGCGACTTCAGCATCGATGCCAATGGCGCCTGGAGCTACACCGGCAACGGCGCCCACAATGAGCTCACCGCCGGCCAGCAAGTGCAGGACCAGTTCACGGTCACCAGCCAGGACGGCACCGCGAGCGGCACCGTGACCGTCACCATCACCGGTAGCAACGATGCGGCCACGGTCTCGTCGGACTCGAAGTCCGTCACGGAAGGTGACACTGCCGCCGCATTGAACGCCTCCGGCCAGCTGACGATTGTGGATCCCGACACGGGCGAAGCCCATGTCGTGGCCCAGACCAACGTCCACGGGACCTATGGCGACTTCACCATCGATGCCAATGGCGCCTGGAGCTACACCGGTAACGGTGCCCACGATGAGCTCACCGCCGGCCAGCAGGTGCAGGATCAGTTCACGGTGGCCAGCCAGGACGGCACTGCGAGCGGCACGGTGACAGTGACCATCACCGGGACCAACGACGCGGCGACCGTGAGCTCGGACTCGAAGTCCGTCACCGAGGCCGATACCGCCTCTGCGCTCAACACCAGCGGCCAGCTCAGCATCACCGACCCCGACACCGGCGAAGCCCATGTCGTGGCGCAGAGCAACGTCCACGGGACCTATGGCGACTTCACCATCGATGCCAATGGTGCCTGGAGCTACACCGGCAACGGCGCCCACAATGAGCTCACCGCCGGCCAGCAGGTGCAGGACCAGTTCACGGTGGCCAGCCAGGACGGCACCGCGAGCGGCACCGTCACGGTGACGATCACCGGCACCAACGACAACGCGACCGTCAGCTCGGATTCGAAGGCGGTCACCGAGGGCGACACCGCAGCTGCGCTCAACACCTCGGGCCAGCTCAGCATCATCGATCCGGATACGGGCGAGGCCCATGTCGTGGCGCAATCGAACGTCCACGGCACCTATGGCGACTTCACGATCGATGCCAACGGCGCCTGGAGCTACACCGGCAACGGTGCCCACAATGAGCTCACCGCCGGCCAGCAGGTGCAGGATCAGTTCACGGTGGTGAGCCAGGACGGCACCGCGAGCGGCACCGTGACGGTGACCATCACCGGCAGCAACGACACCGCGACCGTGAGCTCGGACTCGAAGTCCGTCACCGAAGGCGATACCGCGGCGGCACTCAACACCTCCGGCCAGCTCAGCATCACCGACCCGGATACGGGCGAGGCCCATGTCGTGGCGCAGAGCAACGTTCACGGGACCTACGGCGACTTCACCATCGATGCCAACGGCGCCTGGAGCTACACCGGCAACGGTGCCCACAATGAGCTCACCGCCGGCCAGCAGGTGCAGGATCAGTTCACGGTGGTGAGCCAGGACGGCACCGCGAGCGGCACCGTGACGGTGACCATCACCGGCAGCAACGACACCGCGACCGTGAGCTCGGATTCGAAGGCGGTCACCGAGGGCGACACCGCGGCTCCGCTCAACACCAGCGGCCAGCTCACCATCACCGATCCGGATACGGGCGAGGCCCATGTCGTGGCGCAATCGAACGTCCACGGGACCTATGGCGACTTCACCGTCGATGCCAATGGTGCCTGGAGCTACACCGGCAACGGTGCCCACAATGAGCTCACCGCCGGCCAGCAGGTCCAGGATCAGTTCACGGTCACCAGCCAGGACGGCACCGCGAGCGGCACGGTGACGGTGACCATCACCGGCACCAACGACAACGCGACCGTCAGCTCGGACTCGAAGTCCGTCACCGAGGGCGATACCGCCTCCGCGCTCAACACCAGCGGCCAGCTCAGCATCACCGACCTGGATACGGGCGAGGCCCATGTCGTGGCCCAGACCAATGTCCACGGCACCTATGGCGACTTCACGATCGATGCCAATGGCGCCTGGAGCTACACCGGCAACGGCGCCCACAATGAGCTCACCGCGGGGGGGGGGGGGGGGGGGGGGGGGGGGGGGGGGGGGGGGGGGGGGGGGGGGGGGGGGGGGGGGGGGGGGGGGGGGGGGGGGGGGGGGGGGGGGGGGGGGGGGGGGGGGGGGGGGGGGGGGGGGGGGGGGGGGGGGGGGGGGGGGGGGGGGGGGGGGGGGGGGGGGGGGGGGGGGGGGGGGGGGGGGGGGGGGGGGGGGGGGGGGGGGGGGGGGGGGGGGGGGGGGGGGGGGGGGGGGGGGGGGGGGGGGGGGGGGGGGGGGGGGGGGGGGGGGGGGGGGGGGGGGGGGGGGGGGGGGGGGGGGGGGGGGGGGGGGGGGGGGGGGGGGGGGGGGGGGGGGGGGGGCCAACGACGCCGCGACCGTCAGCTCGGACTCGAAGTCCGTCACCGAGGGCGATACCGCCTCCGCGCTCAACACCTCGGGCCAGCTCAGCATCACCGATCCGGATACGGGCCAGGCCTATGTCGTGGCGCAATCGAACGTCCACGGCACCTATGGCGACTTCAGCATCGATGCCAACGGCGCCTGGAGCTACACCGGCAACGGCGCCCACAATGAGCTCACCGCCGGCCAGCAGGGGGGGGGGGGGGGGGGGGGGGGGGGGGGGGGGGGGGGGGGGGGGGGGGGGGGGGGGGGGGGGGGGGGGGGGGGGGGGGGGGGGGGGGGGGGGGGGGGGGGGGGGGGGGGGGGGGGGGGGGGGGGGGGGGGGGGGGGGGGGGGGGGGGGGGGGGGGGGGGGTCCGTCACCGAGGGCGATACCGCCTCCGCGCTCAACACCTCCGGCCAGCTCAGCATCACCGACCCGGATACGGGCGAGGCCCATGTCGTGGCGCAATCGAACGTCCACGGCACCTATGGCGACTTCACGATCGATGCCAACGGCGCCTGGAGCTACACCGGCAATGGTGCCCACAATGAGCTCACCGCCGGCCAGCAGGTGCAGGACCAGTTCACGGTGGCCAGCCAGGACGGCACCGCGAGCGGCACCGTCACGGTGACGATCACCGGCACCAACGACAACGCGACCGTCAGCTCGGATTCGAAGGCGGTCACCGAGGGCGACACCGCAGCTGCGCTCAACACCTCGGGCCAGCTCAGCATCACCGATCCGGATACGGGCGAGGCCCATGTCGTGGCGCAATCGAACGTCCACGGCACCTATGGTGACTTCACGATCGATGCCAACGGCGCCTGGAGCTACACCGGCAATGGTGCCCACGATGAGCTCACCGCCGGCCAGCAGGTGCAGGATCAGTTCACTGTCACCAGCCAGGACGGCACCGCGAGCGGCACGGTGACGGTGACCATCACCGGCAGTAACGATGCGCCGGTGCTGAATGCCAACGGCGGTTCACTCTCCTATAGCGAGGGTCAGGCGGCGACCGCGATCGATACCGCGCTGATCGTGTCGGATGTTGACAGCACGAATCTGACCGGCGCGACGGTGTCGATCACGGGCAACTTCGCCTCCGGCCAGGATGTGCTCGGTTTTACCGATCAGAACGGCATCACCGGCAGCTATAATGCCAGCACTGGGGTGCTGACCCTGACGGGCTCGTCGAGTGTGGCGAACTACCAGGCGGCTCTGCGCTCCGTGACGTATTCGAACTCGGGTGACAATCCGTCGGGCGCGATCCGCACCATCAGCTACCAGGTTGACGACGGCCAGACGGTCAGCCACGCCAGCAATATCGTGACCTCGACAGTCACCGTCATCCCGGTCAACGACGCGCCTGTCAATACGGTTCCGGGAGCACAGACGACAAACGTCAACACGACAAAGGCGATCACTGGACTTAGCATCTTCGATGCCGACTCGGACGGCGCCACCGAAACGATCACGTTGTCCGTAACCAACGGCACCTTGACCGTTTCAGGAGGTACCGCAGGGATCAGCGGCAGCGGAACGTCGACGGTGACGCTGACCGGAACAGTCAACGCCATCAATTCTACGCTGGCCTCGACGGTCAACTACGTTCCAACACCGAACTTTGCCGGAACGAGCACTCTGACCATGACAACAAGCGACAATGGCCACACCGGAGCGGGTGGTGCATTGACCGATGTCGATACGGTGACAATTTCGGTCACGAGCCCCAGCCCCTTCGCTCTCACGACCGGCACCGATACGGTCTTCTTTGCATCGGGCACCAATACCGTGACCGGCACGCAATCTCCCCTAACGCTAAACAACGGCGACGTGCTGACCGGGGGAAGCGGTACGGACACTCTCGTCGTCAGTGGTGGTGGTTTGGGGCCATTCACCTTCGGAGATGGTGCAGGAAGCATTGGCCTGAAAAATTTCGAAACAATAAGTCTGAGTGACAGCAACAACGGAAATCACACTGACACCTTGACATTCCTTTCGACATTCCAAAACGGAGGAACGCTCACGATCGACGGATCTGGCATCGCAGGTAACGGCGACCTGGTCGTAGATGCCAGCGCAGTCACGTCTGGATCGTTTGTCATCATGGGCAGCTCGGGAAGCGGCGGTGATGATACCCTCAAGGGCGGTTCAGGTAACGACACGATCAACGGTGGCGCAAGTACTGGCGACGACAGGATCGTGGGTGGTGGTGGCGCAGATGCGCTGACGGGTGGTGGTGGGAACGATACATTCGCCTATCTCCGTGTCACCGACGCCGGTGACCACATCACCGACTTCAGCACCTCAGGGGACAAGCTGGAATTCACGGTAACCGCCGGGCGTTTCGTCATTGGTGATGTCGATACAAGTGTTGAAAACGTCAGAACTGGCAACAACGCTGCGATAAATCTCGCCAACACGGAAGTCGGCATCAAAACAGACGCATCCGTGACGACAGCGACAGTTCAATCAACGATCAACGGTTACTCGAATATCACGACAGGGGCCCTGTTCGTATTCCACAATTCGACAGTGGGCCACGCGCAGGTCTACTACGATCCCAATCCAAGCGTGGCGGGCGGCGCGATACTCGTTGCGGATTTGGACAATCTGACCACTCTGGCCAGCATAACCGGTACCTTCAGCGCGGCGGACTTTGCGTTTGGAACGGCGCTTGCTCCTGCGGGCGTATCGGGGCAGCCCATCAATCTGGGTCTGACCAACTCGCCGGCCAACGAGGGGCAACTCGCCACGGTCACTGTCGCCAGCATGCCCGCCGGCTGGACGCTGAATGGTGGGACGCTGCTCGGCGATGGCCAGTGGGCGATCGAGACGACCGACGTCAGCTCGCTAATGGTGACATCACCAGTCAGTTTCGCCGGAGCTTTGCACCTCGACGTGACCGTGACTTGGATGCAGCCGGACGGCTCGGCTGACATCGAGACATTCGCCGACAATGTTGAAGCTTTTGCAACGGGCTCCCCCATCATCGCCATTTCCGGCAATGACTATCTCACGGCGTCAGGTGGCAGCGATCTGCTTGTATTCTCACGGCCGATCGGCCACGACGTCATCTATAATTTCGACATTGCGCATGATCAGATCGACCTGATCGGCTACGCCGGCTTCAAGACGTTCGCCGACGTCCAGACGCAACTGTCTAGCGACGATGACGGTGATGCCGTCATTACGCTGGCCGATGGTCAAACGATCACCTTGAATGGCATCGATGCCGCCTCGCTCGCAGCGGACGACTTCGTGTTCGACTTTGAGCCCACAGTCGACAATGCCGCCACAATGATGATCGGCAACGGCGCAATGTTGCCGTTGTCCGGTAACATCCACAATACCGGCACGATCTCGTTGAACGCGACCGGCGCGGAGACCGACCTCCAACTTGTCGGGCACGGCATTCTGCTTGAAGGTGGCGGTCAGGTGCTGTTGTCCGACAATAGCGAGAATACTATCAGTGGAGCTGTTTCCGACGTCACGCTGACCAACATCGATAACACCATTTCGGGAGCCGGACAGCTTGGGGAGGGGACATTGCGCCTTGTCAACCAAGGTACAATCAACGCGACCGGCACGAACGCGCTCGAGATTGACACCGGTAGCAACATCATCGTCAATTCCGGAACGATTGCGGCCAGCGGCAGCGGCGGTCTGGTCATCGACAGCAACGTGGACAATTCGGGACTGCTGTGGGCGCATGGCGCCAACATCACTCTCAATGGTATCGTAAGCGGCAGCGGCACCGCACCGATGGATGGCGTGGCTACGATCGAATTCGGAGCGGCTTCATCTGCGCATGTTGCGCTTGATGCCGCAGCCACTGGGACAATCGTGCTCCATGACTCCTTCGACTTCAGCGGAGTCGTATCCGGGTTCGACGAAGATGACCACCTGGATCTGCTCGACGTCGCATTCGGGGACGGCACGACCACAAGTTATGTCGCAAATCAGGCCGGCACTGGAGGAATCCTTTCGGTGACTGACGGAGTTCATACCGCCAATATCAGCTTGCTGGGCCAGTACGATCCCGCGAGCTTCCAGGCTGAGGCAGATAAGAACATGGGAACGCTTATCAGCTACCACGCGGATCTGGTCTGACGCGTTGCGGGGAAATGGCTAAGGGTGCCGACTGCAAAGTCGGTACCTGGTTCGCCTGGATATCCTAACGCCTTGCTGACTGCCCTGATGCATCCCGCCGGTTCTGAGTAGCCGGCATTTCGTTGGGCTTGAGCGAATCCCGCTCCAGTTGCGATTTTTCGCGCGTCGCGAAAATTTGCTTCATGCGTGCCGGCCGGGCGCAGCATCGATTAATTTTATTATAGCGATGCTCACCCGTAATATTCCGGTGATTCTTCTCCCGACTCCGACCAACGCTCTGCTCAGAATTCGATTGTTGGGTTAGCTATCACCTTTGTATTACGATGTTTTTGTCGATCGTGACGGGCTCGTTTTGCGCTGGTTATTCAATTAAGGCATTAATACATTAAATGTTGACGATAATAAATATTTAATGGATAGTTTATCGGTGGCGGGGCCGGAGATAAATCCGCAGCCGCTGGAAGTTGCCAAGGTGTCTGCAAATCCATCTTGAAAGAAGGGATTCCTCCTATGTTGCATCATTTCATCGAGACCAAGGAAGCATTGAAGCGCCTGCGGACGGACCAGGACGGCGTGGTGTCATTCGAATACATCATCGTCGCGGTTTGCATCGTCGGCGCAGTGGGTGCCGTGTTCGGCGGTGGAGCTGGTGGCCAAATCGGGGCCGCCCTGACGACCGGGATCACCGCTATCACCACCGCCTTCGCCACCGCGATCGCTGGCTGAAGCGGCCATCTGACACCAGAGGGGGGCATCGGAATGTGTCCCCCTCTCCAATGTTCTCTCCTGCATTCCTAGTGTGCCTTCCACCTCTTTGAGGCATGCATTTTCATGACCTGGGTTTCATACATCGCCTCGATACTGGAAATCCTGTTGTTGCTCTACGTCGCAACGATCGACGTCGCGACGCGCCTGATCCGAAATGAAATGTGTCTGGCGCTGGCGGCGCTCGGGATCGCCAGTCAATTGCCCAATCCCATGCAAATTGCCGAGTCGCTGATATCGGCCGCGATCCTCTTTCTGCTGCTGTTCGTCCTCTACACCCGTGGGGGAATTGGCGGCGGCGATGTCAAATTGCTGACTGCGCTGGCGATCGGGTTTCCACTGACCGGCCAGATTCAGCTCCTGACCATAACTGTGCTGGCCGGCGGGGTTCTTGCCCTGGTGCATCTGATGATGCGCCACCTGCCTCATCCCAAACTGGCACCCGCCAGATCGTCACTCCCCCGCCGGGTCTACGCGATCGAACGTTGGCGCCATTTGCGGCACGCCCCGCTGCCCTACGGGGTTGCAATAGCGTGCGGGGGTATCTGGACGATTTTGAGCAAAGGATTGTGAGATGTCATCCGCCTTGCGTCTATCGATCATCATGGTGCTTCTGCTCGCAACCACTGCGTTCGGGCTGATCGCCTATAACATGAACCTGCCGAAGGCGCCCGCTCCGGCCCCGGCGCAAGTCACGGAGACGGCCCCGGCACCGGCACCGGCGACGACCGCCGGATACTTCGTCGCGGCGCGTTCCTTGCCGAAGGGAACTTTGGCTCGCGAAGAAGATTTCACGGTGCGGTCGGTGCCACCGGAGCGCATTCCTCAGGGCGCGATCCTTGAAACGCCCGAGTCCAAGGCCGGACTTCCCGGTTCTCTGATCCGCAGGTTCGTTGAAGCAGGCAGTCCCGTGACGTTGCAGGACATTCTGCGTCCGCGGGATCGAGGCTTCCTGGCCAGTGTCCTGGCACCGGACAGCCGTGCCATCAGCATCAAGGTTGACGAGGAGGCGGGTGTCTCCGGCCTGATCAGGCCGGGTGATCACGTTGATGTCGTGTTGACCCAGGTGTTCGAGAAGGTCGACACCGCACGTCGAGCCCTGAGCGAGACCGTTCTGCGCAACGTTCGAGTCATCGCGATCGACCAGGAGATCGTGCAGGGTGCGCGACCAATTAGCGGAATGGCAGGCAAGCAAACGCAAACCGTGTCGCTGGAGCTTGCGCAGGAGCAGGTCAAGAAAATCATCGTCGCAAAACAGCTTGGAACACTGTCTCTCGCTGTACGTGCAGCAGTCGATCAATGGGACAAGGCCGACACTGGCGCGATGTCAAGCTGTGATGTGTCCCCGGAACTTGCTCGCCAGTACGCGATCGCACGTCAGAGAACGGCAGTCGTCATTCATTCGGGCGGCGAGACCAAGCAATACACGGTCAGAAAGCAAGACGAGGACGCTCTCGTCAGCTGCGAGGGGGCCTCGGAAGTTGTGCACCAGACCGCAACGGCCGAAGCTTATGCCAACAGGTTTTCGGAGAAACGTTGATGAACATTGCCATAGCCGCTCCGCCCGAAGAATCGACATCGATCGTCACGCGTAACCGCGTCGTCTGTTTCGTAAACGACGAGATCAGCGCCGCGGCTTTGCGCAAGGGGCTCGAAGGCGCCAACCTCTCGATCAGGCGCGGCACGATCCGCAATGCGATACGGATGCTGGAATCCGACACAGACCTGTGCGCGCTGGTAACAGACATCAGCGGCATTGATGATCCCTTCACTGAACTGGAAAGGCTGGCCGGCGTCTGTCCGCCCGATGTCCGCGTAGCTGTGATTGGCGAGAACAGGGAGATCACCTTCTACCGTGAGCTTCTGGAGCTCGGCCTGGCCGAGTATCTGCCGCGGCCGCTCACGCGCGATTTGGTGCTGGACCAGCTGCGCCCCAAGCTGCTGGGTGACGTTGCCGCCAACCAGATCGATCGTGGCGGTCACGTGGTTTCGATCTGTGGGGCGCAGGGCGGGGCCGGCGCCACGAGCATCGCGATCAATCTGGCACTGCAACTGGCCGAAACCACCAGGGCCAAAGTGGCGCTGCTCGACCTTCATCTGCAGGGCGGCGAAGCCGCCGTGATGTTGGGTGTCCGTCCCGGGCCGGGGCTGCGCATCGCCCTGGAGAATCCGATGCGGGCGGACACGCTGTTCCTCGAGCGGGCGGCAATCGAAGTCAACGAGCGGGTCTGTCTGGTCTCGGCCGACGAGGATCTCGATGCGCAGCTCGAAATCACGGAAGCCGGCGTACGACACGTGCTGGGTCTGCTCCGTCAGCGATTCAACTACATCGTTGTCGATGTGCCCGTCCCGTTTCCCCCGTCGATCTATCCGGTGATTACGCTTTCCCGTCACGTGATGGTGCTGCTCGAAGCCGAGGTGACCGGACTTCGTAATGCCCACGCACTGCGCACCGCCGTCATCAACATCGCTGGCAAAGATCGGGTCTTTACCTTGCTCAACCGGGCCGGTCGTCCCGGTGGACTTCCCAGGGCGGCAGTTGTCAAGGCGATGGGCGCAGAGCCGGACATCGTCGTTCCCGATCTCGGCAAGGGGATGACCGAGGCGGTCAATCTCGGAATTCCAGCTCTGAAGCACGTCAGGAAGCTGCGACGTCACCTGGCGCCGATTGTACGGGAGATCAGCGGCGTCGGCGCCGAGCGGAAGAGCTGGTGGAGGAGGGTGCTCACAGCACATCTGCGATGAAAAAGTTCGGTCGGCGTGAGGAAGAGGCGTCCGCTTTTGCAGCTGCGTTGGGGACCGGGCTGCCTGGTCCTGCGGCAGGCTTGCCTCTGTCGATGCCCAACGTTGCTGCATCTGCGCCAAGCGCGCCTCCACTCGTGTCAAACGTGCCCGCATCCGCGCCCAGGCGCGACGAACCCCCGATCCACCACCCGGTGATACCGGCTTCGTTGCGTGAACGGGTCATCGAGCAGATCGAGCCAGCGGTGGCCGCAACCGTTTCGCGCGAAGTTCTTCGGCGGCAGATCGAGGAAATCATCCATCAAATTGCCAACCAGGAGCGGCTCGAACTGTCGGGGCGCGAGCAGCTTCAGCTCGCGGACGAGATTGCCGACGACATGACGGGGTACGGGCCGCTTCGTCCGCTGCTGCTCGATCAATCGATCAACGATATCATGGTGAACGGTCCGAGCAACGTCTACGTGGAACGAAGCGGCAGGCTGGAACGAATCGCAGTGCGATTCCGCGACAATGATCATATCGCCTCCGTCGCTCAGAAGATTGCCGCGCAGGTTGGCCGGCGCGTCGACGAATCCAGCCCGATGGTGGACTGCCGCCTGCTGGATGGCAGCCGCGTCAACATCATTCTCCCGCCGCTGGCAATCCATAGTCCTTGCATCTCCATCCGGAAATTTCCAACCCAGCGTTTGGACATTGCTGGATTGATCGAAAATGGCTCAATGACCGCGGCCATCGGAAAACTGCTGGAGATCGCCGCCCGGTCTCGGCTCAATGTTCTGGTCTCCGGCGGTACCGGATCCGGCAAGACGACGCTCCTGAACGCGATGAGTCAATTCATCGATCACAGCGAACGCATCGTAACGATCGAGGATGCGGCAGAGTTGCAGCTTCAGCAGCCGCACGTGATCAGCCTGGAGACCCGGCCTCCCAGTCTGGAGGGCACAGGGCAGGTGACGCAACGCGATCTGCTGGTGAACGCCCTGCGCATGCGTCCCGACCGAATCGTGGTCGGCGAAGTCCGCAGCGCGGAAGCTTTCGACATGCTCCAGGCGATGAACACCGGCCATGACGGTTCGATCTCCACGGTCCACGCGAATAGTACCCGGGATGCCCTGACCCGCATCGAAAACATGGTGCAGATGGGACAAGTCAATCTACCGTCGAGAGCCATTCGAGCTCAGATCGTCGCTGCACTCGATCTCATTGTGCAGGTCGAACGCATGCGGGACGGGCAACGTCGTATCGTTCAGATCAGTGAGGTCATCGGCCTCGAAGGGGAGGTGATCACCACCAATGACATCGCAGCCTTCGAATACAAGGAGGAGGATGAGCAGGGCCGCCTATCGGGCACCTATAGGTGCAACCTTGCAACTCCGAAATTCAAGAGCCGTCTTGTCTATTACGGGCTGGATGGAGCGTGGGCCGAGGCAATGAGGCAGATATGATGCCGGAGTCCGTAATCGCCTCTTTTCTGGCGCTCGCGATGGGCGCAGCTGCCATTTCGCTGTGGCTCGACGCTCGGGAGCGGCGCATAAATCGCCGGCTGGCGGGTGCTCTGCCAGCTTCCCATCCAGTCAACCTACCATCCATTCGCCGGTTGGAGGCTGGGTCTCCGTCGCTGTTGCTCCATCGCGTGGCCAACTACAATCGCGAGATACCTTACACGTTGCATCCAACCTATGTGTTGCTTGCCGGTGGCATCGCAGCAGCAGCAATCCTTTACACCAATCGCCTGCTGGGATTCTCCCTTCTTTACGTGTCCGTCGCGGCGGCAATTGCCGCCATAGTCGTCGTGCGAGGCCTCTTTGGATGGCAGCAGCGTCGCTTCGCCAGGCAACTTTTTCGACAACTGCCTGATGCGATCCAGCTCGTGACGAGCACCGTTCGATCGGGTCTGCCTGTGCACGAAGCGTTTCGCGCCCTCGCGCGCGACATGCCGCAACCAACAGCTGGGCAGTTTGCCATCGTATGCAGCGAGGTGAATCTTGGAAGACCTCCCGAGGACGCCGTCCAAAGTGTCTATCGGCGAACGCAGGTGGCGGAATATGCGATGTTCGCGGTGACCCTTGCAGTTCAGTTGAAGTCGGGTGGTAGCCTTGCGGAGACCTTACAGAACCTGGGAGACACCGTAAGGCAACGTGTTGCACTCGCTGCTCGGGCCAAGGCGCTGGCAGGAGAGGTGATCTTTTCCTCACGGGCGCTGACGATCTCGCCCTTGCTTGGGGGCGGGGCGCTATACGCGGCCAATCCGCAAACGGTCGATCTGTTGTTCACTGATCCCGTTGGAAACAAGCTGCTGGCCTACGCAGTGGTCTCGGTGCTTGTCGGAGCCTTGGTGATAAGTTGGATGGTCAGACGGGAAACGGCACTATGACGCTCGGTCTTGGTCTGGTGGCCCTTGCATTCGCAGCTGGTACTGCGAGTTGCGTGTTGATCATCCGCGAAATGCACATTCGCGCTTTGGACGTGCGGGTATCGCACGCGGTGATGGGCGTTGCGGGACGATCAGCGCCTTTCCAAGACATGACCAGTTGGTTTTCATCGCTCGGAATGCGGTACCGCCGCTTCTACGCAGAGGAAAATCTGGATCAGCTACGCGCGATTCTTCAATCAGCCGGTTTCAATCACCGTCGAGCCCTGCCGACCTGGATCGGTGTCAAGGCCGTCAGCATGTTCTTATGCCCGATCATTGCCGGAGGGGTCGCTCAGCTCTCGGGGAAGCCGCTGCTGGACGTGCTGGTTTTCACACTGATGGGTGTGGCGGTCGGGATCGTGGGGCCGCGGTTGATACTGGCGATGCTGAAGCGGCGGTTTGATGCGGCCATTCGTCTTGGCACGCCGGATATGATCGATTTGCTGGTTGTGTGCAGCGAAGCGGGAATGGGCCTGGAGAGCGGGCTGGCGCGGGTAGCGCAGGAAATGAACGAGACCAATCCGTCCATAGCCGGGGTGTTGAGGAATCTTCTTGATGATCTCCGGATACTGCCTAGCCGCAGCGAGGCATTCGAGAAGCTGGGAGCTACGTCGGATGGGCTGCGCCGCTTCGGGACTATGCTCGCTCAAAGCCTGCAATACGGAACGCCGGTCGGCCAGGCTCTGCGGAGCATCGCCGTCGACCTGCGGCGAGAACGTATTACCAAGCTCGAAGAAAGAGCACACAAGCTGGGCGCCAAGCTGACCATCCCCATGGTCCTGTTCCTGCTTCCAGCCATGTTCGTCATTTTGGGAGGAAGTCCCATTCTGCATCTCGTACGTTCATTTGCCAGCTTCGGTAAATAGCCATGAGCACCGTTGTCCTGTCGAAATCCTCCTCTTACGATCGGACGATGCAGCTGTTCGGCGGCATGTGGTTCATGTTGCTGGCACTTGGCGTCGCCTTCAAGATTGGCTCGTCGCCGAATGATCCCTGGCCCTCGCTCCTGTCGAGCGTGTGCCTTGCGATCTTCTACGTCCTGCTGGCGCTGTTGACCATCACGCGGCCGCCGGCAAAGGCGCAGGCGGAAGGTCTTCGCCCGAGAATAGCGGCGTTCGTCGGCACTTACATGCCATGGTCGATCGCGCTCTTCGGCAAGACCGACCAGGCGCTCCCAAACCTCGCATCCACCGCTTGCGTATTGATCGGCATGATCATGATGCTGGTCACCATCAGGCATCTTGGCAGGTCGTTCAGCTTGGTGCCCCAGGCGCGCAACGTGGTGCAGACGGGTCCGTATCGGTGGATCAAGCACCCGCTCTACCTTGCGGAAGAAATCGCGGTGTTGGGTGTGGTGCTGAAAAACCCGTCGCTGCTGACGGCCTTCCTGCTCCTCCTTCATATCGGCGTCCAGATTTGCCGAATTCATTACGAAGAGGACCTGCTTCGGCGCAACTGCCCTGAGTATTCGAGTTACGAAGCCTCGCGCTGGAGGGTGATCCCCTATGTTTGGTGAGTGCTGTTCCGGTCGACGACCGGAAGGGTAAGTATCGGTCGAGGTAGGCTCATGAGCCACAAAAAGTCGTTCATCGTGGATCAACGCGGGGCCGTCGCGTTTGAGACATTGATCGTCTACCCGGTTTTGGTGGCGTTCCTGCTCATGCCGCTCGCCGACCTGGCTGCTGCGGGCTTCCAGTTTATCTCCGCATGGAGCGCATTGCGCTCCTTCGGGCAGTATGTGCAGTACGCTAATCCGCTCGCCCCCGACGGCACGGTGAGCTGGAACACAGGGCTACAGACGACAGTCGCGGGTCATGCGATCAGCAACATTCAGGTTTTGTGCGGAGACGCAGGGGCCACCTGTTCGCCAGGGAATCTGGCTTCTCCCAAGTACATTACATTCTCGACAACCATCACTTTGGCTCCAATTGTATGGAGAGGGGTGCTGTGTCCCACCACTTGTACCTACACGCTGCCTTACTCAGAACGCTTCCAGTAGGAGGCTTAAATGCGTAGTCTGCTCCGTTCCCAACGTGGCTCCATCGCATTCGCAACGGTCATCGCTCTCGTGCCGCTCATCGGAGTGGTCGCGCTCGGGGCCGAGGCCGGATCGTGGTACGTTACCCGCCAGCACGCGCAGAACGCTGCCGACTCGGCCGCCTATTCGGGCGCATTGCGGCTTTCATGTACGATGGCGGGTGCGGCCTGCGACGCGCAATCAGTGGATTATCGCGGCAAGGAATTCGCGGCACAGAACGGATTTTGCAACTCAAGTCCCAACGACGCCACCGCCTATCCGGGCAGAAACTGTCCGACAAGCCTACCGACCGGAATCTCGCGGGCCGTGCAGATCGATATCGGCACCTACAATGCGGGCACATTCACAACGCCACCTGCAGACACCGGCAATGCCGTTCGCGCCAGGGTCAGCCAGCAACAACCGGCGTACTTGGCGGCAGTGCTCGGTTTGACCGCCGTCAACATCCCCGCCCAAGCCATTGCACTGGTCCAGCAGCCGACCAAGGCCTGCGTCCTCGCGCTTGGACCTGATTCAGGCGCACTCAAGCTTGCTGGTAACCTCAGCAACAACGGAACTGGCTGCGCTCTGATGTCGGATACCAGTGTTCAACTTGCCAGCACTCCAACTTTCACCGGCTCGGGATGGGCACTTTATGGTGTGAATGGCTGCACCCCCTCGGGCAGCTGCAGCAATGTTAGCGTGCCGCACAACTATTTCATGACGTACGCTAGCAATCCGCTCAGCAAACTGGACACCGCATCGTTCAATAGCAGGACGGGCAATACAAATATGCCATGCACCCTTCAGGCGGATGGCTGGAAGCATTGCGCGCCAAATAGCGCCGGGACTGGAGCTTACGGCAGTTTCACGGTGCAGAACGGCGACAAGTACGTTTTGGACCCGGGAACATACTTCTTCTACAAAGCAAATATAAAGATGACCGGCGGACAACTGAAAGGCGTAGGCGTAACCCTCGTCTTGCTCGGAGACTCGCAGCTTACCATCAACGGGGGTACGGCTGATCTTTCCGCGCCTGTCACTAACACGTTCTCCTCCGATCTAAATGGCGTCCTGATCGACGATCAGGCTCCGAGCAAGACCAGCAACAAGGTCACCATCAACGGTGGCGGTCTGGTTAGCCTGGGCGGGGCAATCTACTTCCCCAAGGTCGACGTTAGCTGGGCCGGAACGACTTCCAGCACCAATACGACCTGTTCACAAGTGATCGCCAAAACCATCGACATGAGCGGTGGCGGCTACCTCAGCACGGAAGGCTGTGCTCCGGCCACGATCATTTACACCCAAGTTGTCGCTTTGGTGCAGTAATGAGAAAGCTCGACAATCGCGGTATGGCGCCGTTTGAATTCATCATGGTGTCCGTGGCGTTTTTCACGTTGATATTCGTCATCTTCGATCTCGGACGTTATGCCATCACGATGCAATCCTTGCGGACGCTCGCGAGTGCTGGCGCCCGTGCGGTCATGATTAGCTGCTATACGCCTGCCTTGCTTCAAAGCCCGCCGCAGTCGCCGGCCGGCTGCACCGGGGATCCCCTGTCCACCGCCGCCAAGCAGAACGCGGCCCCCTTCCTGTTTTTCGGAGGTCTGACGCCAACGCTGACCGTTGGGGCCAACAGCAACAGCCTGAGTGTTACAGCTTCCCAGGCAAACTTCACGATGCTGATGCCCATATGGGGCACAGCGCTCAATGCGCCGAGCGCCTCCAACCAGATTCCCTTCTAGGGCAAATATGGCAGCAAGTCTGACATGTTTCCCCCGGCAGTGCCTCGTGGCCGCGGCATGCGGGCCAAACGCGCGGGTTGCGGAATTACTCGGCCAAGCGAATCGCCAAGCGTGCGACCGACCGTCCTTCGATCGCAAAGCGACGACCGGAGCGCGTGCCCCAGAGCGGTCGCGCCGCCGGGATAGTTCACAACCAGAGAGAATGATGCGCGCTGGCAACATTGAAGAGTTTTCTTTCTGCTTGCGGCGGTGCGGTAAGTATCGCGTCTTGCAACCTGGCTGCATGAGGGACGATGATCTTGGAAGCACGTAGTAACGAATTGTAGTGGGACAAACCGTAAGCTCTGCGACGTGGTGCGCGGAGGAGAATTGTTGAGGGCATCGAGCACGTAGATTTGCGGGGATGCCGCGGATTGCTGTGGGGGGACTCGAATGGGTGGTGATCGCGTTTCGGGTAGGGCTGTAGGGAGGCTTCTCGCCTTTGGCGTGATGGGTCTTGGTGCGGCGCTCGCCTCCTTTGCGACCCCTGACCGCGCGACGGCTGCAGACCGGCGGGGTTCCTCCGGCGGCGTCTTCGTCAGCGAAATGAACGACGTCCAGCGGGTCAAGCTCGTCGTCAACAAGTCACGCACCTTCAAGGTCGATACCGCTTTCGCGACCATCGTGGCCGGCTCGCCTGATATTGTGGACGTGAAGTCGCTCAGCGATCACCTGATCTACGTGCAGGGCAAGCAGACCGGTACGACAAACGTCATACTATTTGACTCATCGATGAAGCAGATCGGGATCCTCGACGTCGAGGTTGTGATCGATACCGGAAATCTACAGCAGAACATCCGGACCAGCACCGGTGGCCACGGTATTCGCGTGTCGGCTTCCGAGGGGCAGGTGGTGCTGAGCGGGACCGCAGCCGACGCGGTCACCGCCGAGCGGGCCATGGCCATCGCCACCAGTACGGTCGCGAAAGGCGGCGTCGTCGTTAACGCGATGAGCGTCGCGGCGCCGCAACAGGTGATGCTCGAGGTGCGCTTTCTCGAGGTAAGCCGGGAGGCTGGACGCAACTTGGGCGTCAATCTCTATGCGGCGAATGCCAATGGGACGAACGTTGGCAACAGCGGGCTGGGCGGTGTGACACGCGCCGGTCGAGCGCCGATTGGTGGAATCAATACCGCCAACGGTCCTCTCGGTGCCGGGGGAGGGGCTGTCGGCGCTCCGCCGACGGGTAGTCTTCCGATCCTCGGAACTCTGGGGACGCTTGCCGGGACTGCAGGGGGGGTCGCGCCGGCACCGTTCGGAAGTCTGTTGACCAGTCTCATTCGAACCAGCAATGGCGGCTCGGTGGATTTGTTGATCTCCGCGCTGGAAACCAAGGGATTGGCCCGCCGACTGGCCGAGCCAAACTTGACCACGCTTTCCGGCGATGCCGCCCGCTTCCTGGCTGGCGGTGAGTTTCCAGTGCCCATACCGACCCAGACGACGAACGGCTTTCCGACCATCACGATCGACTACAAGAAGTTCGGCGTCGAACTGGCTTTCGTGCCAACCGTGCTATCGCGCGGTGTGATCAATCTTCGCGTCGAGCCGTCGGTCAGCGAGCTTGATTTCACCAATGCGGTGACGATCCAGGGGACGACTGTTCCGGCGTTGACCCGCCGCGATGCACGCACCACGGTGGAGCTGCGGGACGGCCAGAGCTTTGCGATCGCCGGCTTGCTGCAAACCCGCAACCGTCAGGACGTTTCGCAATTGCCCTGGATCGGCTCGGTGCCCGTGCTTGGAGCCCTGTTCAGCAGCAAATCGTACCAGCAGGAAGAAACCGATCTGGTGATCATCGTGACCCCACGCCTGGTCGCACCGGCCGCACCCGGTCAGCAACTGGCGTCACCGCTCGACTCCCGCCTTCCGGCCAATGACGTTGATTTCTTCCTCAATGGCCAGATGGAAGTCCGCAAGCGTTACCATGACTACGTCAACTCCGGAGGCGAGGTGAAGGGACCGTATGGCCACATCATCGCGCCTGAACTCAGGGCCCCCGTCGTCGTCCCGGCCGCGAGTGCCGATCAGACGGTCGTCAAAACTCTAAACTAGAGGACGCGCGAGATGACGATCAGGTATCTGGCTCTGTTTGCGCCCTTCCTCCTCGGGGGATGTTACGGCGTCGCCGGTCATGACGAGGTGGATCGCTACTTTCAACGTTCCGACACCATCACTATGACCGCCGGCAATGCCAAGGAGGTCAACGCCGTCACCCATACAATCCATCCATGGCCGCGATACGTCGGCGATCGCCGGATCGCATACGATGCTCGACGTGTGGGCTCCGCCGTGACGCGTTACGGCAACCAGCAACAGCCGGTGGATCAGCTTCCCGACATGGGCGATCCGACGAAACTCATGGGCCAGCGGCCTCCGGTCACGCAGAACGTCAACGTAACTGGATTGGGTGCGGGAGCATCGGCGGGAGTATCGGTGCCAGTCGGCCGGGCAGAGGGCAGGTAGCGGCCTCAGGTAATTGAGTTGGGCGATGGGACATTTTAAGTGCGGTGCAGTGAGTCCGCTGGGCCGGGCGGGGACAAAATTATGCGACGTGCCATTTTACTGCTGACCTGTTGCTGGCTGGCGCCAGGCCTTGCGGCATGTGACTATACCACGCGGGAGGCTGCCATCGTGGCTCCGGTCGAGCCACCGGGCGGGGATCCGGTGCAGGAGCCGACCGACGTCAAGTACTACCCGTCGGACGAGCCCGTGCGGCTGGGTCTGGAGCATTACAATCGGGGCAGTTACGGACTCTCACAGCGCTATTTCAAGGACGCCGTCGAGAAATCACCCAAGGACGTCACGGCCTGGATTGGGCTCGCGGCGAGCTACGACAAGCTGCGTCGTTTCGACCTTGCTGACCAGGCCTATGCCCGAGCGATCCGGCTCGGCGGCGAAACTGTGCAAGTCCTGAATGACCAGGGATATTCGTACATGCTGCGCGGCAATCTGAGTGCGGCGCGCCGAAAGTTTGAGAAGGCTTATTCGCTCGATCCAGGCAACCCGGTCATCGCCAATAACCTCGAGCTTCTCAATGGCAGCCGGCGGTTCATTGAAAGACCACCAAACAACCAGCCTTAAGGCGGCGGTCGGCTACTGCGATCGCGGCCAGTTCTCGTCAATTTGGCCCGATCACAGCATCAGCGTGACGGCTGCCGCTGCGGACGATGACAACAACGCCATTGCGAATGGTAAATCTTGCGCCGAGCAGTTTCCGCACCTTCTCCGTGATCGGAGAGGGAAAGGGAACGGTTTCTCCCGCGACGGGATCGCCGACCCTTATCGCTTCAGTCGCGGGGCCCGTAACTGGTGCAGGCTTGATATGGTCTCGGATAAGCTGAATCTCTTCACGTGACAGGATGAGCGGAGCCTGGTCAGGTTGGGTCTCCGACGGCGGCCTGGGTGTTCCACTGCTTGCCTTTTCGCGGATCTCATTGGCGCTTGCGATCTGATCGAGCCTGGCTACGCGTAGCTTGAGCGCGATGATATCACGTTGCAGTGTTGCGATCTCCAATTTGCGCGCGTTGACCTGCATGATGACAATGATCGCGCAAACGCAACTCACTACGAAGCCGACGCTCAGCAGTGCGATCAACCACCGCTCGAAGTTTCCCATCGACCCTCCGGTCGTCCGGGGGAGTTGATCGCGCTGGAGATGGCGCCGCCAGATGCGTCGTGCTCGGTCGATCCAATTGGGAGATCCCGTGACGCCGGTCGCCGCCTGGCCTGACCCAAAATGAGCGGCCGACGAGGCGGCTTGCTCTCGGGCTGGATCAACGAACGACGCCGTGTCGACTTGCTCAAGCCCTCGATTCTCAGGGACGCGATCCGCCGTTGTCAGATGAGCAGCAGGGTGGAAGGGATCCATCTGCTTATCGAGCCGGCTCATCTCCGCTCTCCATGCGGCCATCCATCAACTTCAGCAGTTCCGCCGATGCAGCTAGAATAGGGTACCCGAGGACTCGATCAATCGGAACGGAAAAGGCTCCAAACCGCCCCGTGAGCTGCTCTAAGAGTAGTTTCAAGAGATAGGCCGCCAACTAGATGCCAGGGTTCACCCCCGCGGATGCTCCGACCACGCGGATGCTGCGACCAGTAAGTTCATCGATTGTTCTCAACCCGAGGCTGCCTCTTAATCAGCGAGTCCCAGGTTCGAGCCCTGGTGCGCCCACCATCGCGAGAGCGATCTTCTTCAATGAATTGCGGGAAGAACTGCCGAGCCCGAAACGGCTCTCGTGCGACCTTTCCCGCGGCCAGATTGCCCTGCGAACCTTCCTTCGTTTCATTATTTTCGCCCCTTCCGTTTGAGCAGATCGATCACGTGCTCGTCGTTAGAGGCGGTGTGTGCACAGGCGGCGGACGAGAGCCGGCGCGGTCTCACATGTCCGAAGTCTGTGGTCGCGACACGTCGGTTCGACTCTCGCTCTCCGCCATCTTGCCAGCCGCACTCCGGGACCTTTTACCTCGTGGAGTCTTGCCCATATTTGATATATCATGTATCAAAGTTCGCAGACGATCTACTCGAGATCTGCGGGACGCATGACGAAGCTTATCTTCGGGGTGGTGGCGGACGATTTGACCGGCGGCATGGAAACGGCCGCGATGCTGGTCGCTGCCGGCATCGAATGCGGATTTGTCACCGACCCCGATCTCGTTCGCGGCTGCGGCGATGTGCCGGCTATCGTGGTCGCGCAGAAGACGCGGGTGATCCCCGCGAGCGAAGCCGTCAGCATGACGGCGAGGGCGGCACGGGCGCTGCTTGCGCGGGGCGCGAGGCAGATCTTCTTCAAATATTGTGCGACGTTCGATTCCACCGACCAGGGAAATATCGGCCCGGTCTCCGACCTGCTGATGCAGCTGACCGGCGCAGAATACACCGCCTTTTGCCCGGCTTCTCCCGCTCTTCGAAGAACCGTCTACAACGGTCATCTCTTTCTCGGCACCGAGCTGATCTCGGACTCGCCGAAACGCAATGATCCGCTGACGCCGATGACCGATCCCGATCTGGTCCGGGTTCTGCAGCGCCAGACGCGGACCAGGGTTGGTCTTCTGGTGCATTCGCAGGTCAACGCCGGCGCGGACTCGGCCGGACGCACGATCGCGGAAGCGGCGGCACAGGGTATCCGCTACTTCATTGCAGATGCGATCTACGATCGGGATCTCGATACGCTCGCCACGCTCACCTGCGATTGGAAGCTGATGACGGGCAATGCGACGATCGTGCAGCACTATCCGGACATCTGGAAGGCGCGGGGGCTCATCCCCGCCGCCAGGAGACCGCCCGGCTTGCGCGCGGTTGGTGGCGGCGGCGTGGTTCTCGCCGGGAGTTGCGCCGAGCGGACGTTGGAGCAACTTGCTGAATTCCAGAAGAGCCATCCCTTGCTTCGCATCAATCTTCTGAACGCTGAAGATGTGGCGGCGACGGTTGGCGATGCGCTCGACTGGGCGCGGCCGCGGCTGCGGAATGGTCCTATCGGCTTTGCCACTTCGGACACGCCGGAAGCCGTCAAGATGGTTCAGGAGCGATACGGTCGTGAAGGCGCGGCGAAGCTCGCCGAAGCCATTCTTGGTCGACTCGCTGTCTCTCTTCGCAGTGTCGGCGTACGGCGCTTCGTCGTGGCCGGTGGCGAGACCTCTGGTGCGATCGTCGAGCAGCTCGGCATTCGGCGTTTGCAGGTCGGTCCCTATGGTGGACCCGGCATCGGGACTGCGGTGACAGAAGATGGGGATCCGTTGGCCCTCTGTCTGAAGTCCGGAAAGTTGGGCCCCGTTGATCTGTTCGCGACGACGCTCGAAGCAATGTTGAATCCGGAGGCAGCCAATTGAAGGAACGCGAACTCAGGCAATCCGTGCTGGATATCGTGGCGCGCCTCGAGGCCAAGGGCTTCAATCACGGCAGCAGCGGAAACGTCAGCACTCGCATCGAAGAAGACATTCTCATCACGCCGACCGGCGGCAATAGCAGCAACACGACCATCGACGGACTCGTCCATTTGAAGCGCGACGGGACGGTGGTTGGAGACGGCTTGCCCTCCAGTGAGTGGCACATGCATCTGGCGATCCTCAACGCCTATCCGCAAGTGAACGCGGTGGTGCACACCCATGCCGATTGCTGCGTCGCGCTGTCCTGCCTCGCAAAGCCAATCCCGGCATTCCACTACATGGTCGCCAGTTTTGGTGGCAACGATGTGCCTTGCGCACCCTACGCCACGTTCGGCACCAGGGCTCTCGCCGACGGCGCCGTCGCGGCGCTGAAGCAGCGCAAGGCCTGCCTGCTCGCGAACCACGGGATGATTGCCGTCGGCACAGGGCTGCAGGCGGCCTTCGACCTCACCGTGAAGCTCGAAACCCTTGCCCGGCAGTATCTCCTCGCCTGTCAGGCCGGCGCACCCGCGATCCTTGCCGACGACGAAATGGCGCGGGTGGTCGAGCGTTATGGCAGTTACGGCCGCGCTGCTCTGCCGGCCTGAGAAGGACTAGTCCATGGAGATCACCGGCAAGACCAAGATCATGTTCGTGCTCGCCGACCCGATCGATCATGTGCGGGCGAGTGCGGTCATGAATGCCTATTTCGGATCGATTGGCGAGGATCTGGCGGTGTCGCCGATCCACGTCCTGCCGGGCGATCTCGGCCAGGTCGTCGCAAGCATCAGGCTCATGCGCAACGTCTTCGGCTTCGGCGTCACGATCCCGCACAAGACCGGCGTGATCGAGCATCTCGATGAGATCACGCCGACGGCGCGACTGATTGGCGCGGTCAATTTCGTGAAGCGGACGGCGGAAGGGCGCCTCGTTGGCGACAATCTGGATGCGAGGGGATTTATCGCCAGCCTCACGCAGCATGACGTTGCGGTGCGCGACCGGAAAGTGCTCCAGGTCGGTGCCGGTGGCGCGGGGCGTGCAACTGCATTCGGACTGGCGGAGGCCGGCGCGCGCGAACTCACGATCATGAACCGGGATGAGGAGAAAGCTCGTGCGCTTGCGGCTGCCGTGGTGGCGCATTATCCCGCCACGAACGTGAGCGCCGGCCGCGCGGAGGCGCGCGCATTCGATCTCATCGTCAATACGACGTCGCTCGGCATGAAGCCGGATGATCCGCTTCCGCTCGACATCGAAGGTGTCGGTCCCGGCGCCACCGTCAGCGACATTATCGTCAATCCTGCAGTGACCCGGCTTCTTGCAAGGGCGGCTGCGCAGGGCGCAAAGGTCGTCGGCGGAAAGCCTATGCTCGACGCGCAGATGGCCCTTGTCGCAGGGTTCATCGCGCGATAGCCTGATATATCAAATATTATATCGAAGTCGTTGGGGCGGCTTTGGATGGGACGCAAGGGCCGCCCGAAGGCAGACGGAAAGGAAGCGAGGCTCCGTGAACATTGCATCGGCCAGGCAATCGGCGTCGGGCGCATCGATCCGCATCAATCGCTTGGAGAAGCGCTTCGGTGCCGTGTCCGCCGTCGATGGCGTCGATATCGATATTGCTGCCGGTGAGTTCATCGCCCTGCTCGGACCCAGCGGCTCCGGAAAGACGACGATCCTGATGAGCGTTGCGGGATTCGAATTCCCGACCAGCGGCACCATTCACGTCGATTCCGAAGACCTGACTTATGTCCCTTCGAACAGGCGCAATCTGGGAATGGTGTTCCAGAACTATACGCTGTTCCCGCACATGTCGATTCTCGACAATGTCGCCTTTCCCTTGAAGATGCGCGGTCTCCGGACAGCTGAGCGTCACGCACGCGCCGAAGCCGCGCTCGCGACCGTGCGTCTGGCAGGCTATGGCCACCGTCGTCCGAATGAGCTTTCCGGCGGCCAGCAGCAGCGCGTGGCGCTCGCGCGTGCGATCGTCTATCAGCCACGCGTCCTCTTGATGGACGAGCCGCTCAGTGCGCTCGACAAGAATCTGCGGGAAGACATGCAGCTCGAGATCAAGCGATTGCACGCCGAGCTTGGCATCACCGTCATCTTCGTCACCCACGACCAAAGCGAGGCGCTGACCATGGCCGACCGGATCGCCGTCCTGAGGGATGGCAAGATCCAGCAGATCGGGCCGGCGCGCCAGCTTTACGAAAGGCCCGCGAATCTCTTCACCGCCGGCTTCATCGGCGAGATGAATTTCGTCGACGTTGCCGTCCAAGGTGTCGGCGACGGCATCTCTGTGGCGCTGCCCTGGGGTGAAACATGGTGCCTGCCGGCCACGGCGGCCGTCGAGCCGGTTGCAGCCGGCGAGGCGGCGGTGCTGGCCGTGAGGCCCGAGCGGCTGCAGCTCGGCGCCGGTCCCGCCGGGCAAGTCATCACTGTGGCGCTGAGCGACATCGTCTATGCCGGGGCAGCCCTGCTTCTGATCGGACGTCTGCCTGACGGCACCGAGATGCGCGCACGAATCCCCGGCGCCTCGCAGCTCAGCTCCTTGGCCCCGGGTGACGTTGCGTCCTTCACTATCCCTACGGAGGCGATGCTGCTCTACCGGGGAAAGCGGCGGTGACGGAGGCGAGGCGATCGCATTTCTGGCATTCCGACGGCCGCCGGCTGAGCGGCCTGTCGACGCTGCTGCTGCTCCTGCCGTTCTTCGCCATCATCGCCTTCGTCTTCGTCTATCCGATCCTGCAGCTCCTGGTGATCAGCATCCTCGAGCCGCATCCGACCTTGGACAACTATGCGCGCGTCGTCGAGAATCCGGTTCACATGCGCGTCCTGATGCGCACGCTCTGGACTGCGACGCTGGTGACCGCCTTGTCGGTGATCCTCGGCTTCCCCGTCGCCTATTACATGAGCCGGGCGAAGGGGACGGTCGCCGCCCTTGTCGCGGTCTGTGTCATCCTGCCGCTCTGGTCGAGCGTCCTGGTGCGCACGGCCGCCTGGTCATTCCTGTTCCAGCGCAACGGGCTGATCAATTCGGCGCTGATGGGGCTCGGCCTGACCTCACAGCCGTTCAAGCTGCTTTATACCCAGAGCGCCGTGGTCATCGCCATGACCCACGTGCTTCTGCCGTTCATGATCCTGCCGATCTACGGCGCATTGCGCAGCATTCCGAACGACTATGGGCGTGCGGCCGCCGTGCTCGGCGCAACGCGCCTGCGGGCCTTTCTGGAAGTGATCCTTCCCCTGAGCCTGCCGGGCGTCGTCTCCGGTTCGCTGCTCGTGTTTCTCACCGCGATCGGCTTCTTCATCACGCCCGCCCTGCTTGGCTCGCCGCAGGAGATGATGATCTCGACGCTCGTTTCGAAGCAGATCCGTGAGGTGCTCGATTGGCCCTTCGCTGCGGCGCTGGTCGGGGTACTGACCGTATTCGTGACGCTGCTGGCGATCATCTTCAGCAAGACGCTGCGGTTCGACCGGCTGATGGGGAACGCCTCGTGAAACCGCCGACCGACCGCGGATCGCTCGCGCTGGGAGCCTATGTCTACGCCGTGCTGGCCTTCATCATCGTGCCGCTCGTCATCGTCATTCCAATGTCGTTCAGCCAGAACGACTATCTGGCATTTCCGCCGTCCGGCTTCACGCTGAAATGGTACGCGGAATATTTTGACAGCAGGCAATGGCGTGCCGCCACCTGGCTCAGCGTACAGGTCGCCTTGCTGACCGCTCTTTTCGCGTCGGTCATGGGCACGGCCGCGACCTATGCAATGATCCGCGGCCGCAGCCGGCTGGTCACGGCCTTCCAGATCCTCCTGATCGGGCCGATCATTGTGCCGCATATCGCGCTCGCTGTCGGCCTCTATCTGTTTTTTCAGACGATCGGTCTCTCCGGCACCATTCCGGGCTTCGTGCTGGCGCACACGGTGCTCACCTTGCCGTTCGTCGTTTTCACCATGGCCGCCGCGTTGGGAAAGGTCGATCCCAACCTGGAGGCGGCCGCCATGAGCTGCGGCGCGACACGCTTCCAAGCCTTTCGCCTGGTCACGCTGCCACTCGTCCTGCCGAGTCTCGCCAGCAGTGCGCTGTTCGCCTTCATCATCTCCTTCGACGAGCCGGTGGTGTCGTTCTTTCTGTCCGGTGTGCGCCAGAAGACGCTGCCGCGCCGAATGTTCGAGGACATCGAGCAGAACCTGACGCCGGTGATTCCCGCGATCGCGACACTGCTGATCGTCTTATCCATTTTGATTCTGCTGGGGGCCCATGTCCTCCGATCCCGCAGCGTCACCCGGTAGCGAGCCAGTGAGAACCAGAGAGGAGATCGTCGATGCTGAAAACAGGTTGGATGTGGAACTCGGCAGCTGTCGTGCTTGCTTCGGTTCTTTGTGGAGCGTTGCCGGCTGCCGCTCAAAAACTGGAAGACCAATTGGTGATTGCCACGACGGGTGGCCTGATGGGCAACACCCTCGCGAAGTACTTCTACGATCCCTTCAACAAGGCCAAGAATGTCGAAATCGTCCCGGTCGCGATCGAGGTCCCCGACCAGTGGGCGCGCGCCAAGGCGATGCAGCGAACCGGCAAGGTGGAGTTCGACATCGTCACGGCAACGGGTCCCGACCTGGTCGGACGCACCGACATGCTCGAGAAGATCGACTGTGCGAAACTGCCCAGCGTCCAGAAGTTCGGCGTCTCCGACGCCTGTCAGCCCTACGGCGTCGCCCGGACGACCGGCGGCATGCTGATCACCTACAATACCGAAACGTTCAAGGCCAAGGCGCCCAAGACATGGGCTGACTTCTGGGACGTCAAGCAGTTTCCCGGGCCGCGCGGGCTGCCAGACACCGGCGACAGCGATTGGTGGGTTCCGGTCGCCGCGCTGCTCGCCGACGGCGTCAAGCCGGAGCAGCTTTTCCCGCTGGACATCAATCGCGCCTACAAGAAGCTGGACGAGATCCGTCCCAATGTTGCGGTGTGGTGGAAGACAGGGGACCAGGTGCAGCAGATCATGCGCAGCCGCGAGGTCGTTATGGCCATGAGCTACTCGGGCCGCGCGCTCGCCGTTGTGAAGGAGGGCGTGCCGGTTGCGATGTCTTGGGACCAGGCCATTCGCGACACCGGTTACATGGCTGTTCTCAAGGGTGCGCCTGACCTCAATGCCGCCATGGCCTATCTCGACTTCTTCTATGCAAGCTCCGACGCGCACGTGCCGTTCATGCGCGCCGTCAACTATGCGACCGCCAGCAAGTCGGCCATCGAGCTGTTGAAGCCGGAGGAGCGCAATCTCTACGCGACCTCACCGGAGAACTACGAAAAGCTGGTCAAGCCCGATTTCGCCTGGATCGGCGAACACCGTAACGAGCTGCGTGAGCGGTGGATGGCCTGGCTGACCCGCTAAGCCGCATTAGCTGCCATCTTGCGCTTGTAAGTGAGGACCGACCATGGATCACACCAGTGACCCCGGCGCGCTGCGCTACGTGATCGATCCCGGAAGGCTCGATCTCGTCAAGGAGTTCCGCGCAAGTCCGCTCGGCGTGCATAGTCCGGAACTTCGCAAGCTGTTGGCGCGGATGCGATGGGGCAAGCCGGAAGGGCGGCTTGTTCTGATCGTGCTCGAGCCTGGCAAGGCCTGGCAGCTGTCGCGCATCCCCAAGCGTCGGGGCGATCCGATGCCTTTCGTCGATGATCGCGTCTTCACCTCACTTGTTGAAGCGGAGTGGCATGTCTTCAAGCTGCGCTGGCAAGAGATGACGGGAACGACGCTGCCTGCGGAGATTTCCGGTGATCTATAAGACTAACGAGTATCTCGGCTATCCGGATCGCATCAGTGTCCCGGCAGGCGAGGCCGTCAGATTCCAGCTCAGCAGCAAGCGGAGAAGCGTGAAGGTCGAGGTGCTCAGGCTGCGCTGCGGCGATGTCGACACCAACGGCCCAGGCTTCAAATATGAGGTGATGACGAGCCCCATTGACGGTGAGCATGCCTGCCTCGACCAACCGATCCGCCCGGGATCCAACGCCGTCATTGAACACGACGGTGCGCTGGTCCCGACCGGCGCGCATTGGTGTTTCGGAGCCAATGTGCACCCGACGCGGATCGCGGACAAAGCCAAGGCCGTGATGGGAAATTGGTGCGAGCGTTTGGCGCGCGGCTATGCGCTCGAGCTCGACGAGGAGGGGCAACTGGTCCTGGTGCTGGGCCAGGTGAGCGGTACGCCGGCGCGTTTTGTCCTCGACGTCAAGCTACGGCAGCGCGTCTGGGCATTCGTATCGTGCGCGCTTGACCTTGCGCGGGGATCGGCCTCCTTGTCGCTGATCGTTCCGGCGGACGGCGTTCGGCCGGCCGCGGCCCATTCGAAATCGTTCGCCCTGCCGCAAGCGCCCGCGCTCGATTCCGGCCTGCCGTTCCTGATCGCGGCCCATCATGCCAATGGTGATCGCCAATATACCTCGCACTTCGACGGCAAGATCGAAGCTCCGCGCGTCTTTTCGTGTCCGTTGGACGCAGAGGCGCTACGCGTGTTCGACGGCCGGCAGCGAACGGGAGCAAGCGATGCCGGGCTTGTCGCCTTCTGGGATTTCTCGAACGGAATCTCGTCACTGTCGATCAAGGACCTTTCGCCGAACGGCCTGCATGGCAGCCTCCGCCAGTTGCCCCGCAGGGGCGTCACCGGCTTTCACTGGTCTGGCTCCGTCCACGACTGGCGGCTGTCGCCGCAGGAATATGCGGCGATTCATTTCCACAGCGACGACATCTACGATTGCGAGTGGCAGACAACTTGCACGCTCGACGTGCCAGCCCACTGGCGATCCGGAGTCTATGCGCTCCGGCTGACGTCAGGTGGCGACAATCCCGACCGGGACTGCGAAAGCTACGTCACCTTCTTCGTGACGCCGGGCAAGGGGTCCAGACGCGCGGATCTCGTCCTGGTCGCTTCGGTCGCGACATATCTGGCTTATGCCAACAGCGCGCTGCGTCTCTATCAGGTTCACTTCGAAACGCTGATGGAGCACGTTCTGTGGTTGCCGCAAGATGACGTCTTCATGCAGGAGAACCCGGAGATCGGCCAGTCGACCTACGATTGCCATGTCGACGGCTCGGGGCGGGCGTACAGCTCCTGGCTGCGGCCCGTCCTCAACATGCGTCCGCGCGGCTACTGGTTCAATTTGATCAACGACACCCACATCCTCGACTGGCTTGAGGAGAAGGGGATCGCCTATGATCTGATCACGGATGTCGAGCTTGACCGGGAAGGAGCGCGGGCGCTCGCCCGTTACCGGGTCATGATGACGCCGACCCATCCCGAATATTACAGCTTCAACATGATGAACGCGATCATGGCGTATCAGAACGCCGGCGGGCGGCATATCTCGATGGGAGGCAACGCATTCTATTGGCGCTGCGGCTTTCACCCGGCCGCGCCGGCCGCGCTCGAGGTTCGACGCGGCATGGCCGGAACGCGCACCTGGGAATCGGAGCCGGGCGAAGTGCATCTTGCCGGCACCGGCGAGCCGGGCTCGCTGTGGCGGCATTCGGGCTTTGCGCCGCAAAAGCTGGTCGGCGTCGGGTTCTCGGCCATGATCAACGATACCTGCGGCTACTATCTGCGCACCGCAGAAAGCGAGGATGCGCGCGTCGCGTTTATCTTCGAGGGCACGGGCCGTCACGAGAAGTTCGGTGATTTTGGATTTCGCTACAATGGTGCCGTCGGCAGCGAGATCGACCGGTACGATCTCGAGCTCGGAACGCCGCCGCATGCCTTGCGGATCGCGACTTCGGACGGATTGGGCGCGGGCGCGCTGCCCACGCCGGAGGAGTTTCGCACCGTGGTCGACGGACTCGACGGCACGCAGAATGCGCTGGTGCGCGCCGACATGGTGTTCTTCGAGACCGCCCATGGCGGCGCCGTCTTTGCGACGGGATCGATCACCTACGGCATGTCGTTGGGTCACAACAATTACGACAACAACATCAGCACCATCACGTTGAACGTCGTGAATCGCTTTCTCGATCCAAGGCCGTTCGTCATGCCTGCCAAGACCTAGACTGCGGCCTCGATTTCGGCCCAACATGCAAAATTACCATCTCGTTGTCAGAGATGGCTTCTCGAACCAGGGAGGCTGTCATGTCGGACAAGCCTGAGTTTCACCCGCCGGAATTGGGATCCTTCAACGTCGCTCCCCGCAAGGCGCGTCCGATGCATGCGGACGAGCACTGGGCCAGCCAGCCCTGGTATGAGCTTCCGCGCGGCGATCCCGCCGTCGCGGAAGTCTACACCTACACCGATGCGATGTCTTACGACCCGGGAGACGAAGTTGTCTTTCGCTCCTCCGCGACCGCAAAGGCCTGGCGGTTGCAGATCTATCGCGACGGTCTCGAGCCCGAGATGGTGCATGAGGTCGATGCGCTTGACGGCGTGTTCGCGGCTACGCCGTCCGATGCCTATCGCAATGGCTGCAACTGGCCCGTCGTTCATCGCTGGACGTTGCCGCCGGATCTGCGCTCGGGCTTCTATCGCGTCGTCTCGTCGTGCGAGCGAGCGAATGGGGCCCGCTTCGTCCAGCATCATTTCTTCGTCGTGCGCCCGACCGAGAAAACGCGGCGCGCGAAGATACTGATGATCCTGCCGACGGGCACCTGGACCGCCTACAATGATTTCGGCGGTGCCAATCATTATTTCGGCGTCGAAGGTCCTGACAGGGACGAGCCGTCGCCGGTGTTGTCACTGCAGCGGCCATGGACGCGCGGCGTGGTCTGGCTGCCGCCCGGCGCACCGCGCATCTGCGCCAATCCCGCGCCCGAGATGGGCGACGCGCCACGCTATCAGATGAAGGAGTGGGCGTTCTCCAACGGCTTTGGCCAATATTACGCGGCAGCGGGCTGGGCCCAGTTCGATCGGCACTTCGTGCTCTGGGTGGAGAAGGAAGGCTACGCCCTCGACATGATCACGCAGACCGATCTTCACTACCGGCCCGAGCTGCTCGAGGCCTACCCTTGCGTCACCATCATCGGCCATGACGAGTACTGGACATGGGAGATGCGCGAGGCGATCGAGCGCTATGTGGAGGGCGGCGGGCGGCTCGCGCGCTTCGGCGCCAACTTCCTGTGGCAGATCCGGCTCGAGGACGATGGCAAGCGCCAAGTCTGCTACAAGTTCAAAGCCATCCACAAGGACCCGATCGTCGGCACGGACCGCGCGCGCCTGATGACGTCCGCCTGGGAAGATCGCAACGTCCGTTGGCCCGGCGCCTCGACGGTCGGCGTGAACGGTGCGCACGGCCTCTACGCCTCCTGGGGCGGATTCGCGCCGAACGGCCAACGAGGCTTTACGGTCTATCGCCCGGAGCATTGGGCGTTTGCCGGCACAGGACTACACTATGCCGACATCTTCGGCGACAAGCAGCACATCTTTGCCTACGAGGTCGACGGGCTGGACTACACGTTCCGCAACGGGCTTCCTTTTCCAGTCCCGGCCGAGGGGCAGCCCGAGACCATTCAGATTCTGGCGATGGCGCCGGCCGTCCTGGCCGAAGACGAGCCGCAGGGTGAGGGCTTCCGCTATTACATCCGCAACAGCGACCACGAAGGCCTGGTGGAGTGCATCACCGGCGAGGTCACGCCCGAGGATCTGGCCCGCTACAAATACGGCTCCGGCATGATGGTGCACATGACCCGCGGCAAGGGCGAGGTGCTGACAGCCGCGAGCTGCGAATGGGTGATGGGGCTGAAGCGCGGCGATCCGTACACGCAGCGGATCACCCGCAACGTCCTCGATCGCTTCACTGCGCCTCGCTCCGCGTGAGCAACTTTCAGCGACGCCTGGATTTCGCGCGTGCTGCCTTGGCAGGTGGTGCAGCGCGCGTCTTCGTCGCTTCAATATCGACGTCTTCGTCGATGGCCGTCTCGGGTGTCATGAAGCGCGTGCCGCCATGCTTTTCCAGCAACCGGACGAGATTCTGGCCGCCCTCCATCATGTCCGCCTGGATCGACTCGCGAACCTTGTCCGGCCGGCGCTGCCGCAGATTCTTGAGAACGGACAGGTGCTGATGTTCGTTTGGATAGGTTGGGGGGGCGTGCGGATAATGGAAATTCAACAAGGGTCCGTTCCGCATCCAGATATCGTCGAGGATGGCGAGTACTTCGGGAAGCCCCGATCCATCATAGAGACCGCGGTGGAATTGCCAGTTGGCGCGAACCGCGTCGGACCATCTGTGCTCTTTCTCCGCGCTGATCAGCTCGCGGTGAGTGGCCTCCATCCTGTCGATGTCGGCGTCCGAGATGCGCGTGGTTGCGTGCTCGGCGGCAAGTCCCTCGAGAAACAGCCTGACGGTCCTGAGCTCGATATACTGCTTGGCGGTCATGTGGGCGACCATGATCGAGCGTCCCGCCTGCATCTCGAGCGCGCGGCCGCGCACGAGCTGCATCAGGGCTTCGCGAATCGGCGTCTCCGACACGTTCATGGTCGCGGCAAGGTCGCGAATCTTGAAGCGATGGCCCGGCCAGAACCGGCCTTCCATCAGCGCCTGGCGCAGATTGTTGTAGACCAGGCTTGTCAGGCTGTCGCGCGCGATCGGACCCACGCCGCCCTCGCCATCTCTCCGTTCAACGTCAACCATTCTCGGTCCCCGCAAGGTCTGGGCTGTTTCGGCAATCCGCGCCGATACGGGGTCGGATCCGGACCCTAGCCTTTGATACGAGGTCTACGGGTCCGGGCCGGCAAAGCAACAATTCCCTTGTAGCCGACAACATAATATATGATATATCAGAACTGGAGAAGAGAGAGCATGCCGGAGATGATCAGGACAAGGGATGCTGCCCTGCGGGCGCGGGCCGAGAAGGTCGTGCCAGGCGGGATGTGGGGACATCTCCACGCGGCCAAGTTGCCGGAGACGTATCCGCAGTTCTTCAGCCGCGGCGAGGGCGGCGTGCTCTGGGATGTCGATGGTCATCGCTACGTCGACTTCATGTGCAGCTGGGGTCCCAACCTGCTTGGCCATCACCATCCCGAGGTGGAGGAAGCCGCCGAGCGTCAGCGGCGCGACGGCGACTGCCTCAATGGTCCGGCCGAAGTCATGGTCGAGTTGGCCGAGCTTGTCGTCGATATGGTGGGACATGCCGATTGGACGCAGTTTCAGAAGAACGGCACCGATGCGACGACGACGTGCGTCACGATCGCAAGGGCTGCAACGGGTCGACGAAAGATCCTCGTCGCCAAGGGGGCCTATCATGGTGCCGTGCCGTGGTGCTCACCGTCGCTTCTCGGTGTGACCGCGGAGGATCGCGCCCATCTTGGATATTTCACGTTCAACGACGTCGAGAGCGTCGAGGCGGCGGCCAAGGCGGCGGGCGATGATCTTGCCGGAATCCTGATTTCGGCGTTCCGCCACGATCTCGGGTGCGACCAGGAACTTCCAACCGCAGAGTTCGCGCGTGCGGCGCGTCGCATCTGCGACGGCAAGGGGGCCGCGCTGCTCATCGACGAAGTTCGCGCCGGCTTCCGCCTGAATGCCGCGGGTAGCTGGGAAGGTCTTGGTGTTCGGCCCGACTTGTCGGCCTGGAGCAAGGCGATCGCCAACGGTCATGCCCTGGCGGCTGTGACCGGAGCCGATTGGCTGCGCCGTGCCGCCTCCCAGGTCTTCGTCACGGGCTCATTCTGGGCCGGCGCCGTCGCCATGGCTGCTGCCGTCGCGACATTGAAGATCGTGCGCAGGGACGATGTTCCGACCCGCCTCGCGCAGCTCGGGCAGACGCTGCGTGATGGCCTGGAGACGCGTTCCCGTCAGTTCGGTCTTTCGATCCGTCAATCGGGACCTGTGCAAATGCCGACCCTTTTGTTTGAAGAGGACCCGGACTATCGGAAAGGTTCGGCCTTCTGCAGCGCGATGCTCGCAAGGGGCGTCTACTTCCATCCCAAGCACAACATGTTCCTCTGCGCCGCCCACACCGAGGCCGACATCGCCGCGGCTCTCGAGGCCGCGGAGCACGGCTTTGCAACGGTGGCGGCACTTTAGGAGGTCGGCCGTCAGCTGATGCTGTTCAATGCGCGGCCAATGGCCGCAAAGATATCGGCGATCTGTTCCTCGGTGATGATCAGAGGCGGCGAGATCAGCAGCGTATCGCCGCTGCCGCGGATCAGGATGCCGTCCTCATAGCAGCGATTGGCGCATTCGCTGCCGCGCGCGCCCGGCGCACCCTCGCGCGGTTTCAGATCGATTGCGGCGAGCAGCCCAATGTTGCGGATATCGACCACATGGGGAAGGTTGCGCAAGCCGTGCGCATGGTTCTCCCACACCGGCGCGAGGCGGCGCGCCCGCTCGAACAGGCCGAGATCCTGATACACGTCGAGCGCGGCGAGACCGGCCGCGCAGGCCAGCGGATGGGCCGAATAGGTGTAGCCGTGGAACAGCTCGATCGCGTTGTCCGGCCCCTGCATCAGCGCGTCATAGACCTTGCCGCTGACGACGACGCCTCCCATCGGCACGGCGGCATTGGTCATGCCCTTGGCGCAGGTGATGAGGTCGGGCGTCACGCCGAAGGCGTTGGCGCCAAACGCTGCGCCCAGGCGACCGAAGCCCGTGATCACCTCGTCGAAGATCAGGAGAATGCCGTGCTGATCGCAGATCTGGCGCAGCCCCTCGAGATAGCCGACCGGTGGCGGTAGCACGCCGCCGGAGCCGGTCACGGGCTCGACTATGACGGCGGCGACGGTCGAGGGATCGTGCACCTGCAGCAGCTTTGACAGCTCGTCGGCGAGATGCGCGCCCCATTGCGGCTGCCCGCGCGAGAACGCCGCGTGCTGGGGACTATGCGTGTGCGGGAGGTGATCGACCTCGGGCAGCAGCGGCCCGAAATCCCTGCGGTGGCGGACGATGCCGCTGACCGACAGGCCGCCCCAACCCATGCCGTGATAGGCTTTTGCGCGCGAGATGAAGCGGATGCGGCTGGCTTCACCGCGGGCGCGGTGATAGCCGCGCGCGATCTTCAGCGCGGTGTCGACCGATTCCGAGCCGGAATTGGTGAAGAAGACGTGGTCGAGTCCGGCGGGCGCGATCTCGGCGATGCGGCGGGCGAGCTCGAAGGCGGCCGGATGGCTCATCTGGAACGAGGAGACGAAGTCGAGCTTCGCGGCTTGCGCCTGGATTGCCTCGACGATGCGCCCTTGCGCATGTCCGGCGTTCACGCACCACAGCCCCGCCATGCCGTCGAGAATGCGCCTGTTGTCGTCGGTGATGTAGTGCATGCCCTCGGCGCCGACGAAGATGCGCGGCTTCGACTTGAACTGGCGGTTCGGCGTCATCGGCAGCCAGAACGGCTCCATGGCCTCGCGGGTGAGGGGGCTGTTGGAGGAGAAGGCATTCATGTTCATGGCAACTCTTGCAAAGGTCAGGAGGCTTTGGATGGCGTGTTGGAATTGGCCGGACTGCGCTTGAGCTTTGCTGCGCCTTCGAGATGCCGGCGCAGGAGCGCAGCTGCGGCCTCGTTCTGGCCGGCTTCGAGCTGGTCGAGGATGGCGAGATGCTCGCGGCAGTTCACGATCACGCGCTCGTGGCCGAAGGTCCAGTCGTAGTTGCCGAAGCGCCGTAGCCGGTTCTGCTGTTGAACCGCGACCAGCAGATAGCGGTTGCCCGATGCGGCGGCGAGGCCTTCGTGGAAGGCCGCGTTCATCTCGTAGAGCGCGATGCTGGCGGTGTCGCTCCATGGCATCGCCAGCATCTCCTGATGACGGCGGCGCATCTCGGCGGCCCAGGCCGGATCGAGCTTGAAGCCCGGCTCGAGCAGGCCGGCCGGCTCGATCAGGAGGCGATAGCGATAGCTCTCGTCGCGCGCCTGCGTATCGGCGAGCGTGGGCTGGAAGCGCCAGCCATGGCCCGGCTTGCGCTGGACTGCGGCCACCTCCGCAAGCTTGCTGAGTACGCGCTGCACGATCGGCCGTGTCGCGTCATAGCGCTGCATGAGGTCGCGCTCGGAAACGTCCTCCGGCAGCCGGCCGGCGCGGCGATCGCGCGCGATGGCGAGGAACAGCCGGTCGGTATCGTCGGGGCTGGGCTTTGGCGGGGTCTTGTGCGCGGCGGGGGCGGCCTCAGCGACGAAATAGCCGCGGCTGGCGCCTGCATGCACGAGCTTGCGCCGCGCGAGCAGCTTCAGCGCGGCGCGCACAGGCGTGCGCGAGACCTGCAGGCGATCGGCAAGCGCGACTTCGGCTAGGCGCGTGCCGGGCGCGAGCGCTTCGCTCCGGATCAGGTCCATGATCCCGGCCGATAGTTCGCGCTGGAGCCGGCTCGGCGCCGCTTTTTCCACGGCGGATTTCGCGGTCAAAGATTTTTGTTTCATGTCATCACAAAATACATTAGCCTTCATGAGAAAGCAAAAGGAACTTCAAGAAGGAATTTGGCGTCCCATGGTCGAACCCTTTCCGCTGATCGAAATCTCCGGTCCTCCGCGCGAGCGTGGCCGTCAGTACGGGCAGAAGGCGGCGGCCCGCATCAAGAAGGGGACGACGCATTACTTCGCGCAGCTGAAGGAGCTCTCGCTCGACTCCAAGGGAATTGCCGAGCTGGTGCGCGAATATTTGCCGGTCATCCAGGATTTTGATCCGAGCTATATCGAGGAGATGCGCGGCATCGCCGAGGGCGCCGACGTTCCGTTCGAGGACGTCGTCCTGCTCAACGCCCGTACCGAAATCATCAAGCTTGCAAACCCTGCGATCCGCGCGCGCCTGAAGGCGCCGGAAGATCCCGATGGCTGCACCGGCGTCGTCGTGATGCCGCAGGCGGCCGCCAGCGGCCGCCTCATCCACGCCCAGAACTGGGACTGGAAGCGCGAATGCGCGGAGACGGCGGTGGTGCTGAAGGTGCGGCGCGACGACGGGCCTGACCTCATGACCTTCACTGAAGCCGGCGCGCTTGGCCGCTGCGGCTTCAATTCCGTCGGCATCGCGATCACCGCGAACTATCTGGAAAGCGACCGCGACTATCGCCAGGCCGGCGTGCCCTTGGCGCTGATCCGCCGCAAGGTGCTGGAGAACGAGCATCTCGCGCTGGCGATGCGTGCGGTCTATTGCACGAAGAAGTCGGCCGCCAACAACATGATCGTCAGCCATCGTGAGGGTGTGGCGATCGATTTCGAGTGCGCGCCCGACGAGACCTTCCAGGTGCATCCGCAGAATGGCCTTTTGGTCCACGCCAACAACTTCCTCAGCCCAGTCGCGCTCAGCAAGCTGAAGGACACCGGCATCTTCAATACGCCTGACAGCCTGTACCGCGACATTCGCGTCCGCGATCTGCTTCAGCCGCACATCGGCAGCATCACCTTCGACACCGTCAAGAACGCCCTGTTCGACGAGTTCGCCTATCCCTGGTCGGTCTGCCGCCCGCCGCGCCGCAATCTCAGCAACAATCTCAGCGCCACCGTGGCGATGATCCTGATGGAGCCGGCGAGCGGATTGATGCAGGCGGCGCCGCTGCCGGCGCTCAACCGCGAGTTCACCGAGTACCGGCTCGAGATCGACGAGATCGGGCGGGCCGCGTTCGAGCGGTCTGCCGCCGCGGGGGCTGCGTGATGCGGCGGCGTCAGCCATCGCCGGCATGGGCGGTCGGTCTGGCCGCGCTGGTCTTGCTGGCCATGCCTGGAAGGGCCGGCGCCGAAACATTGCTGCGGACGCGGCTCAACGCCGACATCCGCTCCACCGATCCCGGCACCAATCGCGACGCCAACACCGACGGCGTGATCGCGCATGTGGTGGAGGGCCTTGTCGCTTTCCGTGACGACACGGCGATCGGCCCGATGCTGGCCGACAGCTGGACCGTTTCGAACGAAGGCAGGACCTATACGTTCCGCCTGCGCCAAGGCGTCAAGTTCCACAACGGCGCCTCCGTGACGGCGGACGACGTGGTCTGGTCGCTGAAGCGCTGGCTCGACCCCGCGACGCAATGGCGCTGCCTCTCCGAGTTCAGCGCGACAGGCATTGCGCGCATCGAGAAGATCGAGGCGCCCGATCCGCTCACCGTCGCCATCACGCTGGATCAGCCGACGGCACTGTTCCTCCCGACGCTGGCGCGGCCCGATTGCGGCCAGACCGCGATCATCCACCGCGATTCTGTCGGGCCCGATGGCAAATGGATCGCCCCTGTCGGCACCGGCCCGTTCAAGCTCGGCGAATGGAAGCGCGGACAATATGTCGATGTCGTTAAATTCGACGGATATGTCTCGCGCAGCGAGCCGCGCACCGGCTACACTGGCGCCAAGGACGTCAAGGTCGACCGCGTGCGCTTCAACGTGATCCCGGACAGCTCTGCGGCGAAGGCTGGGCTGCTCAGCGGCTCGCTCGACGTCATCATGAGCCTGTCGATTCCCGATCTGGAGGAGCTTAAATCGCGCTCGGACGTGCAGCTCAGCATCACGCCCGCGCTCGGCCTCACCGGCATCCTGTTCCAGACCAAGGACCCGCTGCTGAAGGACGTGCGGATCCGCCGCGCCATCGCGCTTTCCATCGATACCGCCCAGATCGTCGACGCCGTGATGATGGGCACCGCGCGGGCGAACAATTCCGCTTTGCCGCTCGGCAGCCCGTTCTACAGCGAGGCGCAGTCGCACGGCTACACGCAGAACATCGCGGAAGCCAAGAAGCTGCTGGCGGAAGCGGGCTACCGCGGCCAGCCGATCAAGATGATCACCAACAAGCGCTACAGCTTCGTGTTCGATTCCTCTGTGCTGGTGCAGGCGATGGCGCAGACCGTCGGGATCAATATCGAGCTCGAGGTGATGGACTGGGCGGCGCAGCTCGACCGCTACAATCGCGGCGACTACCAGTCGATGGCTTTCGTCTATTCGGCGCGGCTCGATCCGTCCTTGAGCTTCGAGATGCTGACCGGGCCGAAGGCCGCGCAGCCGCGCAAGGTCTGGGACAATCCGGAGGGCCAGGAGATGCTGCGCCAGTCGATGATGATCGACGACGCGGCGAAGCGGCAGGCGCTGTTCGACGAGATGCACAGGCGCTTCATCGCCGATGTGCCGATGATCGTGCTGTTCAACGGCGCCGAGCTGACGGCGCTGCGCAAGGGCATCAAGGGCTATGCCGGCTGGCTGTATCCGCAGCCGCGCTTCTGGGGCGTCACGGTCGAATAGGGCGTCGGGATGTTGAGTTACCTCGCAAGACGGCTGGCCATGACGATCCCGACGCTGCTGCTGGTCGCCGTCGCGGTCTTCGCGCTGGTCCGGCTCATTCCCGGTGATCCCGTTCAGGTGATGCTGGGCGATGCCGCCGATCCCGCGCAGGCGGCGCAGCTCCGCGCCGAGCTGGGGCTCGACCAGCCGATCCCGGTTCAGTTCATGCACTGGATCGCCAGGCTTGCGTCCGGCGATTTCGGCCACTCCATCACCAACAACCTGGCGGTGTTGCCGCTGATCCTCGATCGCTTCCAGGTCAGTGCCGTCATCGTGCTGGTGGCGGTCGCGGCGGCTGCCTGCATCGCCGTTCCGGCCGGCCTCGTCGCCGCCTGGAAGCAGAACAGCCTGCTCGATCTCTCCGTGGTCGGCGGCGCCACGCTGCTGCTGTCGATCCCGAGCTTCTGGCTCGGCCTGCTGCTGCTGCTGCTGTTCGGCCTCAAGCTGAAATGGCTGCCGGTGATCGGCTATGTGCCGTTCGCGGAGAATTTCTGGCAGGCGGCGACCTTCATCGTGCTGCCGATTGCGACGCTGACCATGGTGGAGATCGGCGTGCTCACGCGCATGGCGCGCGCCGCCTCGATCGAGGTGCTCAGGCTCGAATATGTCACCCACGCACGCGCAAAGGGCGTGCCGGAATGGCGCGTCCTTGCCCGCCACGTGCTGCCCAATGCGTTTGCGCCGACCTGGACCCTGATCGGCCTCGTGCTCGGACATTTGCTGGGCGGCATCGCCGTGATCGAGACAGTGTTCACGCTGCCGGGTCTCGGCCGGCTCCTGGTCGATTCCATCTTCGCCCGCGACTATCCCGTGGTGCAGGGCTGCCTCCTGTTCACGGCGGTGATCTATGTCGTGGTCAATCTGGTGGTCGATCTCTGCTATCCGCTGTTCGATCCGAGGGTGACGGTGGCATGAGGATGCGCGCCAACACCGCGATCGGCGGTAGCTTGATCGCGCTCCTGCTCGGTGCGGCGCTCACGGCTGCATTCTGGACGCCGTTCGACCCGCTCCGCATCAATCTGCGCGCGCGCCTGCAGGCGCCGTCGTCACTGCATTGGTTCGGGACGGACGAGTTCGGCCGCGACGTGCTCAGTCGCATCATGGTCGGGGCCGGCGCGAGTGTCGTGATTGCCCTGATCACGGTGCTGCTTGCGGTGACCGCCGGCATGGTGATCGGCTGTGCGGCCGGTTACATCCGCGGCTGGGTCGATCGCATCATCATGGCGGTCAACGACGCGCTTCTGGCGTTCCCCGGCATATTGCTGGCACTGGCGGTGATGATCGTGGTCGGCGCCAACAAGGCCGGGCTGATCCTGGCGCTTGGGCTCGCCTACATCCCCTCGGTGGTCCGCGTCGTGCGCGGCACCGTGCTGTCGATCCGCGAGAAAGAATATGTCGAGGCCTCGCGCGTCATCGGCAATTCTGAAGCCTATTCGATGTTTCGCCACGTGATGCCGAACGCGATCGCGCCGGTTGCGGTGCTCGCGACCAGCATGTTCGGCTGGGTGCTGCTCGCCGAGAGCGCGCTGAGCTTTCTCGGTCTCGGCGTTCCGCCGCCGGCGCCGACCTGGGGCAACATGCTGGCAGCGAGCCGTCCGTTTATGGAGACCGCGGCCTGGCTCTCGATCGCGCCGGGCCTCTGCATTGCGCTGACGCTGCTCGGCATCAACCTGCTTGGCGATTCTCTTCGTGATCGCCTCGACCCCAGGATGGCGCACGGATGACGCTGCTGTCGGTCGAGAATCTGCGCATTGAGGCCTCCGCGAGCAAGGGGGCGATCGTCGAGGATTTGTCCTTTGCCGTCGAGCGTGGCGAGTTCCTCGCCGTCGTCGGCGAATCCGGCAGCGGCAAGACGGCGGCGGCGCGCGCCGTGCTCGGCCTGTTGCCGCCAGGGCTGTGCACGGCCGGCGGCCGCATCGTGCTCGACGGCATCGACCTTGCGAATGTCTCTGCGCGCCAGATGCGGACGCTGCGCGGCCCTGTTGTCGGCATGGTGTTCCAGGAGCCGATGGTCTCGCTCAATCCCGCCATCAGCGTCGGCGCGCAGATGGCCGAAGGCCTCGGCCTGCACGAGCGGCTCAGCCGGCGAGAGATCAAGCAGCGCTGTATTGATATGCTCGAGCGGGTCCAGATCCGCGATCCCGAGCGGACCTTCGATGCCTATCCGCACGAATTCTCGGGCGGCATGCGCCAGCGCATCATGCTGGCATCGGTGATGCTGCTGAAACCGAAGCTGCTGATTGCGGACGAGCCGACCACGGCGCTTGATACATTGACGCAGCGCGAGGTGCTCGACCTCATGGTCGGGCTGGCCCGCGACCACGGCACCTCGGTGATGCTGATCACCCACAATCTCGGCCTGGTCTCGCGCTATGCGCAGCGCGCGCTGGTGCTGCGTCAGGGCAGGATAGTCGAAACAGGCACGACGCGGCAGATCCTGTTCTCGCCGCGCGAAGCTTATACCAAGCGTCTGGTCGAGGCCCTGCCGCGCCGCGGCGCCGCGACCAAGGCGCGGCAGGCAGGCGAGCCTCTCGTCAGCGTGCGCGGGCTCAAGGTCGGCTTTGCCGGGCGGCAGCGGTTGTTCCGCCGCGATAACGGCGTCTCCGCCGTCAATGGCGTCGATCTCGACATCGCCATGGGCGAGACCGTCGCCGTCGTCGGCGGCAGCGGTTCGGGCAAGACCACGCTCGGCCGCGCCATGCTGCGGCTGATCCCGACCTCCGGCGGTGAGATCAGGTTCCGGGGCAGGGACGTGACCGCGACCGTCGATCGCGATTTCCGCCTGGCTTCGCAGCTCGTGTTCCAGGATCCTTATTCCTCGCTCGATCCACGCATGCGCGTCGGCGAGATCGTCGCCGAACCGTTGCGCCACGTGCCGAAATTGACGTCGGCTGAACGCGACAGGCGCGTCGAGACGATGCTGGAGGAGGTCGGGCTTGCCGGTTTGGCTGCGCGCTGGCCGCACGAACTGTCCGGCGGTCAGCGGCAGCGCATTGCGATTGCGCGCGCCATCGTGCGCGAACCGGCCTTCGTCGTGGCCGACGAGCCGGTATCGGCGCTCGACATGACCATCCAGGCGCAGGTGCTGAAACTGTTCGAGCGGCTGCAGGCGCAATACGGTTTTGCCTGCCTGTTCATTAGCCATGATCTCGCCGCGGTCGAGCAGGTCGCCGACCGCGTCGTGGTGATGCAGGGCGGCAAGATCGTCGAGCAGGGCTCGCGCGACGACGTGTTCGATCGCCCCCGGCATGACTACACCAAGGCGCTGCTCGCGGCAGCGCCCGTCCTGGATTTCGCCGGGGCGACGGCAGAGCGCGCCTCGGGCTGAACGGGATCTTGCGTATGAAACGGTTTGTCGTTGCGTTGTGTCTGGTCCTTGCGTCGCTGTCCGCGGCCCGCGCCGAGAGCGTCCTGCGCAGCATGGTCACCACCGACATCCGTGGCCTGATGCCCGGCAACAGCCCTGACGACAACACCGGCCTCGTGCTGCAGCAGATCTATGAAGGCCTCGTGGCCTGGCGTGCCGACGGCACTGTCGCCCCGATGCTGGCCAGGACGATCGAGACGTCGGTGGACGGGCGCACCTACACCTTTACCCTGCGCGAGGGCCTGACGTTCCACAACGGTGCGCCGCTGACCTCGCGCGAGGTGGCGTGGACCTGGGAGCGCTTCCTCGATCCGAAATCCGCCTGGCCGTGCCGGACCAATTTCGACGGCACGCGCAAGATCAAGATTGTCGAGATCACGGCCCCGTCGCCGGAGCAGGTCGTCTTCCGCCTGGCCGAGCCGAGCGGCGCGTTCCTGAGCACGATGGCGCGCGCCGATTGCGACAGCACCGGCATCGCGCATCCGGACTCGGTCGGCGCCGATGGTGCCTGGCAGAAGGCGATCGGCACCGGCCCGTTCAAGCTCACCGAATGGCGCCGCGGCCAGTTCATCGAGCTCATCCGCAACGAAAGCTATGGGGCGCGGAGCGAGCCGGCCGACGGGATCGCCGGCGCCAAGCTGCCCAAGGTCGATCGCGTCAAGCTGTCGATTGTGCCCGATCCGGCGGCGGCGAAGGCCGCGATCCAGTCGGGCAATCTCGATCTTTGGCCGTCTGCCGACCCGAAATTCGCAGGCGAGCTGAAGTCGGCGGGCCTCGTGATCGCCTCGGCTCCGGTCGCTTCGCTGAATGCGATCGTGATGCAGACGAATGATCCGGTGCTCAAAGACAAACGCATCCGCGAGGCGATCGCGGCCTCGCTGGATTACGCCAGCATGAGCGACAGCCTGACTGATGGTTACGCCAAGCCAAGCACCTCGCTCGTGCCGCTGTCGAGCCGTTACTTCGGCGCGGTGGAGCAGGCCGGCCAAAGCCTCGACATTGGGCGCGCGAAGAAGCTGCTGGCCGAGGCGGGCTACAAGGGCGAGCCGATCAGGATCACCACCAATTCACGGTTTCCGGTGATGAACGACGTCGCCGTTCTGGTGCAGGCGATGGCGCAGCAGGCGGGCCTCAATCTCACCGTCGAGGTCGTCGAGTTCGCGGCCCAGCTCAGCCGCTACAACAAGGGTGACTATCAGCTCATGGTCTGGAACTACACGCCCTATCTGGATCCTGCGTTCGGCCTCGACCGCTTCATCGGCGACAAGGCCGTGCAGCCGGATCGGGTCTGGGGCAATCGCGATGCGATCGAGCTGCTTGCCAAGCTGATGGAGACGCCCGCGCCGGAAGCGCGCCAGCCGCTGTTCGATGCGCTTCACAAGCTGTTCGTCGATGATACGCCGATGATCGTGTGGAGCTCCGGCGTCAACGTCTCAGCGGTATCGCCCAAAGTGCGCGGCTATGCGCCGTGGGCCGGCCGCAAGCCCCGCTTCTGGAATGTCGAGGTTGTCAGATGACCTCCCTTGCCCGGCGCAGGCAACATCCCTGGCCGGACGGCGCGCGCTGCGTCGTCGGGCTCACGCTCGATTTCGACGGCACCTCGCTCGAACGCGGCCGCCGCCAGCTGCCGTTCGGGGCGCGCTCCCACGGCCGCTATTCCGCCAAATGCGGCATCCCGCGCTTTGTCGACATGTTCACGCGTCACAACGTGCCCTGGACGTTCTACGTCTCCGGCTATGATGCCGAGGAGAGCCCCGACCTCGTCCGTGACATCTCCCGCTCCGGCATCGAGATCGGCTCGCACGGCTATTTTCACGAAGGCGTCGATCCCGGCGATGCCGAGCCGGAGCTGCTGGAACGGACGCACCGGCTGCTCACGGAAATTACCGGCATCGCGCCGCGGGGATGGCGCTCGCCGTCCGGCCACAAGACGGCGCGCACGCTGCGCAAGCTCCGCGAGCTCGGCTATGTCTACGATTCCAGCGACAAGGATTTCGACCTGCCCTATCTCGCGCGCTACGACGGCGAGGAGCACAGCGACTATGTCTGCCTGCCCAACAACACGTCGAGCCTGGACGATTTTCCGTTCTACCGCGTCAGCTACACGCCGCCGTCGGAGGTGCTGACGCATTGGGAGCAGGAGTTTGATGCGATCTATGCCGAGGGCGGCTACTACAACCTGACCTTTCACCCGCGCGTCGGCTACGGGTCAGGCTCGCCCGCACGCGTCGCGGCGGTCGAGGGGTTGATCAAATATGCCAAGCGCCATGAGGGTGTGCGCTTCGTCGGCATGCTCGAGCTGGCGGAATGGTGCCTGAAGCGTCCGACCGACTGGCGGCGCGACTGGAGCGGACAATGAGCAGACCAGCCGTTCCGGTCATCGTGACCGTCAACCTCCAGGGCAAGACGGTGGAGCTGACCCAGCTAGGCGAGGATGCCCTGTTTGGCCGTGCCTCCTACGGAAAATACGCCTATGCAGTCGGCTGCGAACGACTGTTCGGGCTGCTCGACCGCCACGGCATCAGATCCACCGTGTTCGTGCCAGGTGCGGAGGCGGAGGCCAATCCGACCTACATCGCCGCGCTCGCCGGCCGCGGTCATGAGATCGCCGCGCACGGCTGGGCGATGGAAGAGATGGACGCGGCCGGCATCGACGAGCGCGCGCTGCTGGAGCGCACGCATCGGGCGCTGTCGCGGATCGTCGGCCGCGCGCCGCGCGGCTTCCGGGCCCCTCATGGCCGGCTCACCGAACGCACGCTCGAGCACCTCGCCGATCTCGGCTATCGCTACGATTCGAGCTTCCAGGACGACGACCATCCGTACCGGCTCGATGCCGATGGCGGCTTCGGTATGGTCGAGGTGCCGCATGCCGAGATCCTGATCGACGCGACGCTCTACGGCCAGCGCCAGACCCATGATCGTGTCATGAAGATGTGGCGCGAGGAGATCGAGGCGATGCATCGCGAGCGTTGCCTGATCACGCTGACGCTGCACCCGCGCAGCGATTACGGCAGCGCGCGGGCGAGCCGGATCGCAGCGCTGGACAGGCTCTTGTCGTGGCTACGAGATCTACCCGGTATCTCGTTTCTGACCTGCGAGGAGATGGCGGGTCAGTACGATTTGAAATCGTAGAGCAGAGGCTTGCAGCATCGCTCTCACGAGATCCGGGCAATCCGGGGAAATGGGACCCGTCACGAAGGCGCGGCTTACGGCTGCGCATCGCGCGGCCTTCGTTTCCGTGGCCGACCGGAACGATGCAGGCCCCGCACGTCCTGCTGTTGAAAAAGCTCCCCGCATAGATCACGCAACCATTGGCTCGCTGGGTCGTGATGGAAGCGGGCGTGCCAATATTGCTTGACCGTAAAGCCGGCGATCGCCAGCGGGCAATCGAGCACGCGCAGTCCGTAATAGTGAGCCAACGTTTCGCCGATGTGCCTTGGCAGGGTGGCGATCAGGTCGGTCGTTCCGACGATTGCGGGTAACCCCAGAAAGCCGGGGAGCTCCAGCGCAACATCGAGGATCATCTGCTGCTGCTTTAGCGCGTCCGCGAGCAATTGATGTCCGGTGCCGGAGCGAATGAGGACGTGCGCCTCACGCCTGAAATCCTTCATCGTGATGCGGTCGCGGATCCGGGCATGTCCTGCGTTTGCCAGGCAGACCCAATCCTGCGGAAACAGTGCTTGTTGGAAGTGTCCGGCGTCGAGATCCGAGATGTAACCGAGCGCCAGATCGGCCTCGCCGGACTGCAGCATTCGTGGCGTTTCGCTGCCGATCTGCGCTGCCTCGATGCGGATACCCGGCGCGGCGCGGCGAACGTGGGCGAGTATGGCGGGAAGCAGCGTGATGTGGCTCGCATCCGTCATGCAGATGACGAAGCGGCGCTTTGCAGTCGCCGGATCGAACTGAGGGCGAAGCTCCGCCAGACGCCGCAGCATCTCCAACGCCTGTCTGGCCGTGCCGATGAGAGCCTCCGCGCGCGGCGTCGGCAGCATTCCCTCCGCAGACCGGATGAAGAGCGGATCGTCCAATTCTTTCCGCAGGCGCGCGAGCCAGATCGAAATGGTCGGCTGACTTTGACCGAGCTTCTCGGCTGCTTTGGTGACGCTGCCGGTGGTGAACAGGGCGTCAAACAGCCTGAGCAGGCGCGGCTCCAAAAGGTTTGCCTCGGAGAGGTCCAGGTGCTTCATTGCGTTTCGCAATAATGGTTATAAGGATCATAGCATATCCAAATATCAAGCGGCTTGCTAGCACGCTTCCAACGCCAAAATGGGCGAGGGAGAAGCGTTCGGATGAGGATCTGCTTTATCGGAGCGGGAGCCCTGGGCTCGACCATCGGTGGCGCGCTGGCGCGCGGTGGTGCCGAAGTTTGGCTGATCGATCCGTTTCAGGCCCATGTCGACGCGATCAACGCCAGCGGTCTGCGGATGCTCGAAGGTGACGCCGAGACCGTCGTGAAGGTCTCTGCCTGTACCTCGGCGACTCAGGTCGGCATCGTGGCGGACCTCGTCGTCGTCCTCGTCAAATCCTACCACACGCGGGATGCGATCCGGTCGGCCGCACCGATCATCGGGCCGCAGACGGTTGTGATGTCGCTCCAAAACGGTCTTGGCCACGAGGACATCCTTTCGGAGGAAGTCGGTCGTGACCGCGTGATGGCAGGCAAGACCTATGTTGGCGGCGTGCTGCTCGGCCCCGGTCATGTTCGCTCCGGGGTCGTCGGTAAGGAAACCATCATCGGCGAGCTTGATGGACGCTTGACGGAACGTGCACAGCGGATTTCCGAGACCTTCAATCGTGCCGGCATTCTCACGCTGCTCAGCGACAACATCATGGGCACGATGTGGGACAAGTTGTTCATCAACGTCGCCGGAGGAGGAATCACCGCCGTGACCGGGCTGACCTATGGCGGTCTCTATTCGCTGCCGCTTCTGGAAGATTGCGCGCTGGCTGCAATCTCGGAGGGTATCGCGGTCGCGCAGGCTGCCGGCGTGAAGATCTCGATTGCCGATCCGCGCCGTGCCTGGACGATGGCGTCCGCTGGACTGCCGCCCGAATTCAAGACGTCGATGTTGCAGAGCTTGCAGTCCGGCAATCTGACCGAGGTCGACTACATCCACGGCTCGGTCGTGCGCTGGGGCGCCAAGCTCAACGTGCCGACCCCCGTCAATTCCACCCTCGTCGCATTGGTCAAGGGGCTTGAATACGCCCGCAGCGATTATCCAGGAAAGGCCTGAGACGATGTCGCTACCGCGGGCCTATGTCGAACATGTCGCGATCCGCGTGCCGGACGTTGATCGTCACGTCGACTTCTTTCGTGAGGTGCTTGGTCTCACGATCCGAGACGAGCAACCCGCCGATGGTGCCCGGCCGCGTCAGGTCTGGGTGCTCGGAAGCGTGCAGCTCATCGAAGAGCCCAATTTCGTCGGACCGGAGGGGCGTCTCGCCCATCTCGGTATCATGGTCGACGATTACGAAGGTGTACTCGCCCGTGCTGCCGCGTGGGGCGCCAAGGCGTTGCCTGCCGGGCCAAACTGGCTCGAGCTGCCGGGCGGCCTGAACGTCGAGATCTTGCAAGCCAGCGCAGGCGCCGTGGAAGCGGCCCTTGCGATCAATCCACGAGCCTAAGGAAGACACGATATGACCGTCGAGCGCTATTGGGACGATGCCAAGGTCGGTGACGAATGCGTCACACCCTCGGTGACGGTCACCGAGGCGATGGTGAATGCCTATGCCGAGCTGACGGGTGATTTCACGCCGGTCCACGTCGACGAGGAATACGCCAGGACCACACCATTCGGTACGCGCGTCGCGCACGGGCTGTTTGGTCTGTCGCTGGCCGACGGTTTGAAGACCCGTGCCGACTACCGCTTTCTTCCGGGAATGTCGCTGGGCTGGACATGGGATTTCAAGCTGCCGATCAAGCTCGGCGACACCGTCCACGTCAAGTTTCGCGTCGGTTCAATGCGAACAACTAAGCGCGAAGGGTGGGGCATCGTGGTGCTTCCCTCGGAGTTGATCAATCAGCGCGGCGAAGTGGTGCAGCTCGGTGAGCATCGGCTGATGATTCCGATGCGTTCTAAGGCCCAGGCCGCAGGAGAGCAGGCATGACCGCGCAAGATCTGCCCCTCAAAGGCATTCGCGTCATCGACTACAGCCATTTCCTGGCAGGCCCGTTCATGGGCCGCTGCCTCGCCGCGATGGGCGCGGAAGTGATCAAGGTGGAGCGTCCGAAGGCAGGCGATGCGGGCCGCGCCCACGGCTATTTCAAGGACGGACAATCCGGCTACTTCCTGCAGCAGAACATGGGGAAGCAGGGATTGTGCATCGACCTGCGCGACAAGCGCGGTCTCGACATGATGATGAAGCTCATCGACACGGCAGATGTGTTCATCGAGAATTACCGCCCCGGCGCACTCGAGCGCCTCGGGCTCGGTTACAAGGCGCTGTCGGCGCGGAATCCCGAACTGATCTACTGCTCGGTTTCCGCCTATGGCCACACCGGTCCCTATGCCGACCGTCCGGGCTTCGGCCTGATCGCGGAGGCGATGTCGGGCGCTTTGGCACAACTGGGCAATCCCGGCGAAGCGCCGCCGCTGCTGCGGATGCCGCTGGCCGACATGTATACCGGTATTCACGGCGTGGCTGCCATCAATGCCGCGCTGGTTGGCCGCGTGTCGTCCGGACGCGGCCAGCATATCGATCTCGCACTGTACGACTGCATGGTCTCGATGCACGACTATGCGGTTCAGCGTTACTTCCTCTCGGGCGGTGCCGACCTGCCGAAGCAGACCGGCAGCGGACAGCCGGACTCGACCGTCTACGGCGTCTTTCCGGCCAGGGACGGCAATCTCGTCATCGCCGCGCAAGTCGACGATGCGTGGCGACGCTTGGCGACTCTGATTGGGGGAAGCAGCTTGTCATCCGACCAACGCTTCACCACGCCCGCGGCGCGGAACGCCCATTATGCCGAAGCGATGGACATCGTGCGCAATTGGACGCTGTCACAGCCGTCCCGGGATGCCTGCCTCGCGGCCCTCGACGAAGCAGGTGTGCCGTCGGCTCCCGTGCAGACGATCGAAGAGGTGGTGAAGGATCCGCAGATCCACGCGCGCGGCATGCTGGTCGAGCAGGAGCATCCTGTCCTCGGCAAGGTGACGTTGCCGAACCTGCCGTTCCGGTTCTCCGATTGCGACACCACGGTGCGCACGCCGGCACCACTGCTCGGCCAGGACAATCGTCGCATTGCAGAGTCGCTGGGTTTGTCGGCCGAGCTCGTCGAGGCGATGGTGCGCGACGGTGTTCTCTACAACGAAGCCGCGGTGCAGGAGTGAGCCATGAGCGATCGTTATGCGGTGATCGGCAATCCGATCGGCTTCAGCAAATCACCCCTCATCCATGGCACGTTCGCCAAAATGACGGGACAGGACCTCGTCTATGAGGCGATCGAGGCACCACTCGATGGCTTCAACGAACGGGTTGATCAATTCCGGACAGAGGGCGCCAAGGGGCTGAACATCACCGCTCCGTTCAAACTCGATGCCTTCGAATACGCCAACGAGCTCTCGGAAAGCGCCGAGCGAGCTGGCGCCGCAAACTGCCTGAAGTTCGTCGGTGATCGGATCATTGCCGAGAATTTCGACGGGATCGGCCTCGTGCGTGATATCACTGTCAATCTCGGTCTCGAACTCGCCGGCCGCCGCGTCCTGATGCTCGGCGCCGGAGGAGCGGCGCGCGGCGCGTTGCTGCCGTTCCTGCGCCAGGAGCCGTCCGAGCTGGTTCTGGTCAACCGAACGCTGTCGAAAGCGGTGGCATTGGCCGAAGAGTTTGCCGGCTGTGGTCCCCTGATCGTCAGCGGCTATGCCGAACTGGCCGACCTTGCCGAAGGCTATGACGTCGTCGTCAACGCGACGTCGGCCAGCCTGCGCGGTGAAATGCCGCCGCTTCCAGGCAACGTCTTCCGCGGTGCGGAGCTGGCGTACGAACTCGCCTATGGCAAAGGACTGACTCCGTTTCTGCAAGCGGCCCGCGCCGAAGGTGTCGCCAGGCTGGCCGACGGCGTCGGCATGCTGGTGGAGCAGGCGGCCGAAGCTTTTGCCTGGTGGCGCGGCGTCAGGCCGAGCACGGCTCAGGTCATCGCCGAACTGACCGTCCCCCTGAGCTGACCGGCGATGCCGAACATGCATCCGAAATCCAGCTTCCTCGTCGGCCTGATCGGCAGCGGCATCGCGGCGTCCCGCACCCCGCCGATGCACGAAGCGGCCGCTGATGCCGCGGGCATCCGCTATCTCTACAAGAAGATCGATCTGACGGAGCTGAAACTCGGTGCAGAAGCGCTGCCGGAACTGCTCACGGCGGCAAAGCGGATGGGCTTTGACGGGCTGAACGTGACCCATCCCTGCAAGCAGGCGATTCTCCCGCTCCTGGACGAGCTTTCGCCGGACGCGGAGGCCCTTGGTGCCGTGAACACCGTGGTCATCAGGGACGGTCGAATGAGCGGCCACAACACCGACTGGTTCGGCTTCGCCGAGAACTTTCGCCGCAACATGCAAGGTGCGCCGCTCGGCCGCGTTGTCCAATTCGGCGCCGGCGGCGCGGGCGCGGCGGTCGCTTTCGCGCTGATGAAGCTCGGCGTGCGGGAATTGACCATTGTCGACGTCGACGTGGCCAAGGCGCAGAGCCTGGTCGACGGCTTGTCCCCGCGATTTGCAGAAGGGCGCTTGAAGGTCGGCCAGGATATCGCGGCCGCCGTTGCTGCCGCAGACGGAATTGTCAACGCGACGCCGATCGGCATGGACAAATATCCGGGCACGCCGCTGCCGACTTCCCTGCTGCGTCCCGATCTATGGGTCGCCGAGATCGTCTATTTCCCGCTGGAAACCGCATTGCTGCGCGCGGCGCGCGCCTTCGGCTGCCGCACCGTCGACGGCGGTGGCATGGCGATCTTCCAGGGCACCGAAGCATTCCGCCTGTTCACGGGCATCTCACCTGATCCGGACGTCTTTTTCGCGACCTTTGCATCCCTGGGAGGGTGACACCCGGCCGATGGGCGAGCGGCACGGACAACGCCCGAGAGGAAACGCAAGATGGGCTATACGCTCGATTTCTCGGTGGTTTGGCATGCCATGCCCGCGCTGCTGTGGGGGTGCGTGGGTACGCTGGGCCTGGCGCTTGCCGGCATGACGCTCGCGATGTTGATTGGTGTCGCCGGCGTCGCGGCACGCGATTCGAAGTCGCCCTGGTTGCGTGCTCTCGTGATCGGCTTCGTCGAGATCGTGCGCAATACGCCGTTCCTGGTGCAGATCTTCTTTCTGTTCTTCGCCCTGCCGTTCGTCGGATTGAAGCTCAATCCGACGGTCACCGCCATCATCGCTCTCGGTGTCAATGGCGGCGCCTATGCCATCGAGATCATCCGCGGCGGGGTGCAATCCATCCATAAGGGACAGGTCGAAGCCGGCTACGCGCTCGGACTGCACAAAGGGCAGGTGTTCCGGTTCATCGTGCTCAAGCCCGCGCTGCGCGCGATCTACCCCTCGCTGACGGGCCAGTTCATCATGCTGACGCTGACCTCGTCGATCTGTTCGGCGGTATCGGCCTACGAATTGACGTCGGTTGCGCAGCGCATCGAAAGCGACACGTTCCGCAGCTTCGAGGTCTACTTCTCCGTCACCTTCCTCTACCTCGCGATCTCCTGGCTGTTGATGCTGGGCTTTGCGATCATCTCTCACCGCTTCTTCTCATATCCGACACGCTGAGGGAGGCGATCATGACACCGCATTTTGGTCTTCCCGAGTTCGGCTTCCTGCTGCGTGGTCTGCAATGGACCGTGCTGCTGACGCTGGTCGCGTTCGTGGGCGGCTGCACGGCGGGGCTCGCTATCGCTTTGCTGCGCACCTGCGGCCACAGGGGCGTGGAGTGGATTACCCGCATCTATATCGGGATATTCCAGGGCACGCCGCTGCTGCTGCAGCTCTTCGTCGTGTATTACGGATTGGCGCTGACCGGCTTGAAGCTCGACGCGTTCGTCGCGGTGGCGATCGGTTTTACCGTAAATGCCTCCGCCTTCCTCGGCGAGATCTGGCGCGGAGCGATCCAGGCCGTGCCGCGTGGCCAGACCGAGGCAGCGATGGCGCTTGGTCTGCACTATTCGTCGCGCATGCGCGACATCGTGCTGCCGCAGGCGATCCGCATCTCGCTGCCGGCGACCATCGGCTATCTCGTGCAGCTCATCAAGGGCACCTCGCTCGCTGCCATCGTCGGCTTCATCGAACTCGCTCGCGCCGGCCAAATCGTATCGAACCAGACCTTCCAGCCGTTGCTCGTCTTCGGAGTGGTCGGCGCAATGTATTTCATCCTCTGCTGGCCACTCTCGTGGTGGGGCAGCCGGATGGAAGCCAGGCTCGCCCTGGCCAGTCAAAGGTAGGAATGGCGCACCTGCTCAATCAATACAGCCATTACAAGGAGGAGGAGTTTCATGTTGTTTTCACTCAATCGTCGCCAGCTCGGCGTTGCGCTTTTGACTCTGGGGGCCATCGCTGTCGCAGGCGAATCGCAGGCGGGCACTCTGGAAGACGTGAAGAAGAAGGGCGTCGTCGTCATCGGCATTCAGGGCGATAATCCTCCGTGGGGCTATGTCGATAGCTCGGGAAAGCAGGATGGCATCGATGCCGACATGGGGCGTGCCTTCGCTGAATATCTCGGCGTGAAGGCCGAGTTCGTCCCTCTGGCGGTGGCCAATCGTATTCCGGCGCTGACCACGGGCCGCGTCGACATCCTCTTCGCAACCATGGCCATGCTGCCCGAGCGCGCGAAGGCGGTGCAGTATTCCAAGCCCTACGTCGCCAACGAGATCACGCTGGTTGCCGCCCAGGCAACGCCGATCAATAGCAATGCCGACATGAGGAAATTCGTCATCGGCGTTCCCAGGTCCTCCACGCAGGATACTCAGGTGACCAACAATGCCCCGTCCGGGACCGAGATCCGTAGGTTCGACGATGACGCGGCTACGATCCAGGCGCTGCTCTCCGGGCAGGTCCAGGCGGTCGGCGCGAACCTGTTTTATCCCCAGCGCCTCAACGCCGCAAAGCCGGAACTCGGCTTCGAGCCCAAGCTTCACTTCACCGCGCTTTACAACGGCGCTTGCACGCGCCTGGGCGACAAGGAATGGAACGAGACGGCCAACAAGTTCATCGACCAGATCAAGTCGAACGGCAAGTTGGCCGCTTTCTACGCCAAATGGATGAAGGTCCCGGTCCCTGTCTTCCCGGACTCTGTACCCGGCGTTCCCTTCACCGTCCAGTAAGCCACTGCGAGCGGCCGACGCGATGCGCGTTGGCCGCCGCCCAACGGCGGAGACCAGCATGCAGGGCCAGATCCTGATCGAAATGAAGGGCGTGCAGAAGTGGTACGGCGGATACCAAGCTCTCCGCAACGTCGATCTCACCGTGCGCAGAGGTGAAAAGATCGTGCTTTGCGGCCCGTCCGGCTCGGGCAAATCGACGCTGATCCGCTGCATCAACCGCCTGGAGCCGATCCAGCAGGGCAGTATCGTGGTGAACGGCCATCGGCTGGACGACAGCATCAAGGCCATCGATGTCGTACGTCAGGATGTCGGCATGGTCTTTCAGAGCTTCAACCTTTTTCCGCATATGACGGTGTTGCAGAACTGTATGCTCGCGCCCATCCGCGCGCGCCGGATCAGCAAGACCGAGGCGGAGGCGACCGCGCGAAAATACCTCGAGCGCGTCCGCATCGGTGACCAGGCCGAGAAGTATCCGGCTCAGCTTTCCGGCGGTCAGCAACAGCGCGTCGCGATCGCGCGCGCGCTCTGCATGCAGCCGAAGGTGATGCTGTTTGACGAGCCGACCTCGGCGCTCGACCCTGAGATGGTCAAGGAGGTGCTCGATACGATGATAGGCCTCGCCAATGATGGCATGACCATGATCTGCGTCACCCACGAGATGGGCTTCGCCCGCCAGGTTGCCGATCGCGTCATCTTCATGGCTGAAGGCCAGATCATCGAAGAAGGCGCGCCCGACGCCTTCTTCCGCAATCCTCAGCATGCCCGCACCAAGCAGTTCCTCGGCGAGATCCTTGCCCATCATTGAACGGAGTTATCTCATGAGTCGTCTTGTCTACGTCCTGAACGGGCCAAATCTCAATTTGCTTGGCAAGCGCCAGCCCCATATCTACGGCTACGAGACGCTTGCGGACGTGGAGCGGGATTGTCGAGCGTTGGCCGGGGAGCTTGGCCTGGAGATTCGCTTCCATCAATCCAACAGGGAGTACGAGCTGATCGACTGGATCCACGAGGCGCGCGAGACGGCTGCCGGTATCGTAATGAATCCGGCGGCGTTCACCCATACGTCGGTCGCCATCCTGGATGCCTTGAATACGTTCGAGGGGACGGTGATCGAGGTGCATATCTCCAACGTGCACAAGCGCGAGGAATTCCGCCACCACTCGTTCGTCTCTAAACGAGCTGATGGGGTCATCGCAGGGTTCGGCACTCAGGGTTATCTGCTTGGCTTGCGTCGTGTGGCCAAGCTGCTTGATGAGAAGAAGGGGTAGCATCGGATGGCGGCGCGCGTCCGCCTGACGGTGATGGGGGCATCAACGGGCCGTGCGACCGGCGCCGGAAATCAATTCGTTTATGTCGAGGATTGAGCGCAGATCTGGCTAAGCCGAGGGACGTGCAGGTGCAGATTGTGGCAGCCGACGACGGCAGACGCGGTGCGCGGCTCAGTCCCAAAAGGGATGCAGCTTTTGTGGCATCGGGTTAGGGACGCGCGCGCGGTCGCGGACCGTGGCGGCGGCGGAACCGGGCCTGCCCAGGCGGCAGGCTCAAACAACAGGAACACTTTCGGCGGCGCTCCGTTAGCGCAGCAAACGCCGGGAGTTGTCCATGATCGATTATCCAAAGCCGCCTTATCCTGCGCAGCAGCAGCCGATGCCGGGCTCGACGCGGGCGATGCAGCCGCGCCCGGATCACGGCGAAGAGAGTTACAAGGGCGCCGGCCGTCTTGCTGGAAAGAAGGCCATCATCACGGGCGGCGACAGCGGCATCGGCCGCGCGGTGGCGATCGCCTATGCGCGTGAAGGCGCGGACATCGTCATCTCCTATTTGAACGAGGACGAGGATGCGGCCGAGGTCAAGGCGCTGGTGGAGCGGGAGGGACACAAGGCCGTCCTGATCCCGGGCGATATCAGCAATCCCGAGCATTGCCGCGCCATCGTGCGTCGCACCGTCCAAGAGCTCGGCGGCATCGACATCCTCGTCAACAACGCCGCCCATCAGGCGACGTTCAAGGACATCGCGGATATCAGCGACGAGGAATGGCGGCGGACGTTCGAGACCAACATCCACGCCATGTTCTATCTGGCCAAGGCTGCCGTCCCCCACATGCGGCCGGGATCCGCGATCATCAACACGGCCTCGGTGAATTCCGACATGCCGAACCCGAGCCTTTTGGCTTATGCCACGACGAAGGGTGCCATCCAGAATTTCACCGGCGGGCTCGCGCAGATGCTGGCTGAGAAGGGTATCCGGGTCAATGCGGTGGCGCCGGGGCCGATCTGGACGCCGCTGATTCCCTCGACCATGTCGGAGGAAAGGGTCAAGAACTTCGGCAAGCAGGTGCCGATGCAGCGCGCCGGCCAGCCGGCCGAGCTCGCGACGGCCTATGTCATGCTGGCCGATCCGCTTTCGAGCTACACGTCGGGGGCGACGTTGGCCGTCACCGGTGGCAAGCCGTTCATCTGACCCGACGTATCTGTTCGCAGCGGAGATCAGGATGGCCGCGCCGCGGGCGCCGCCATCGTCTTGCTCAGTCTGCCTCGATCACGCGGCGTTGGACGCCTTGGCGTTGACGCCTTTGCGCAGGGCCACCGTGTTGAGCTTGGTGTTGGCGGCCTTCTCTTCGTTCAGATTGGTGGTGAGGAAGCGCACGATGTCGTCGTGGCCGAGCTCTTCCGCCCAGGCGATCAGCGTGCCGTACCGGCACATTTCATAGTGCTCCACCGCCTGTGCGTTGGCGACGATCGCAGCGTCCAGCACGGCCTTGTCCTCGATCTCCCCGGCGGTCTCGTCGGCTTCCTTGATCAGGCCGTCGATGGCCGGACAATGCATGCCGCTCGGCTCCTTGCCAAGCTTGGCGAAGACCTTGTCGAGGCGCTCGACCTGCTTGTTGGTCTCTTCCAGATGCGCCTTCAGCCCGGCGACGAGATCCCTGTTGGTCGCCTTGTCGATCATCTTCGGCAGCGCTTTCAGGATCTGCTGTTCTGCGTAATAGATGTCCTGGAGCCCGTGCAGCAGCAGGTCTTCCATCGATTTGATGTCCTTGGTGAAGAATCCCATAAAAGACGTCTCCTTTTCACAATGATGGCAGTGGAACGCGGCGCGGCCGCCGCTGTTCCATTCCCGTGTGCAGATCGGGAGAGCCGAATGAGCGATGGAGTGGATCATTTTGCGGACCTGCTCGGGCGTGCGGCGATGGACGTGTGGGGCGACATGCCTCGCGACATCCAGGAAGCACTGTTCGAGACCGCGATGAAGGGCCGCGACACCGAGCGCGAGGAGCTCGCGCGATTGCTGCACGAGCGGCATCCGCGCACGCTGCATCCAGCCCCGCCAGGCTGACGCAGCGGGCCTGGAACCAACGTGCGATCTCCTGATTGGTGAATCGGGTGGCGCGCCACACGGGCTCCAATGAGGACCGCGCGGGGCGCATCGCCCGAGCCTGTCAATCTGTGAGTCGACCGTCGTGACTGAGATGAATATCGGCAAATGGTACGACCCGATTTCGGAGCGGTGGATCGTGCCTCGCCAACCCCCCACTATCGCCGCGCTTGATCGGTCGAGCGCGGAGAACGTGCCGGAGGCGAACAAGAGAGAAGAGACGCAGCGGATCTGGAATCTGCTGGTCGATTGCTGCGCACGCGGATGATGCAGCGTCGGCGCCATAACGCGCTCGATGACACTCGGGAGTGTCAACAGCCCTGAGGCTGGCTTTGCGCGGGGCAGGTCAGCGTTCCCGTCAACCCTGATCTCGACGACGTCCGGAGCGGATCGGTATATTACCACCCTTTGCCGACGCCGCCGGAACGAGGATCAGAGATGGACGATACGATTGGCTTCCCCGACCCCGGTCTTGACCTGTCGGACGGCTTCAAGCCGCACACCTCGCATTGGGGCGTGTTCTCCGCGCGCCAAGGCGCGGCCGGGCTGGAGGTCAGGGCCTATGCGGGCGATCCCGATCCGAACGGCATCATCGACAATTTTCCCGGCGCGCTCCGCCACCAGGCGCGCATCGCCCAGCCGGCCATCCGCCGCGGCTGGCTCGAGCGCGGGCCGGGCCCCGACAATCGCCGCGGCCGCGACGAATTCGTCTCCGTCAGCTGGGAAAAGGCGCTCGATCTCCTCGGCGACGAGCTCGGCCGCATCCGCGACACGCGTGGGCCCGGCGCCGTGTTCGGCGGCTCCTATGGCTGGTCGAGTGCCGGGCGCTTCCATCATGCCCAGAGCCAGGTGCATCGCTTCCTCAATATCGCGATGGGCGGCTATGTGCGCTCGGTCAACACCTATTCGTCCGGTGCGTCCTCGGTGCTGCTGCCGCAGATCCTGGCCGGCTACGAGGACATCACCAAGCGCAACGTTACCTGGGAGCAGATTGCGACCGAGACGGACATCGTGCTGGCGTTCGGCGGCATGGCGCTGAAGAACTCCATGGTGGCCGGCGGCTCGATCAGCAAGCATGTCGAGCGCGGCGCCATGGCGGCGGCGCGGGCGCGCGGCTGCGAGTTCATCCTGGTCAGCCCGCTTCGCGACGATCTGCCGGTCGAAGCCGGCGCCGAATGGATGGCTTGTGTGCCCGGCACCGACACCGCGTTGATGCTCGGCATCGTCCATACGCTGGTCGGTGAGAACCTGCACGACCAGGCCTTCCTCGATCGCTACACCGAGGGCTGGCCAATCTTCCTGCGCTATCTCAACGGTGAGAGCGACGGGCAAGCCAAGCACGCCGAATGGGCCGCCGCGATCTGCGGCGTCCAGGCGGATGCGATCCGCAAGCTGGCGCGGCGTCTTGCCGGAAAGCGCGCGCTCGTCACCGTCTCCCATTCGCTGCAGCGCGCCGAGCATGGCGAGCAGCCGGTGTGGATGGGCATGGTGCTGGCGGCGGCCCTCGGCCAGATCGGCCTTCCCGGTGGCGGCTATGCCTATTCGCTGGGGGCGATCGGCTATTACGGCCGCCGCGTCAACGACGTGCCGGGGCCGACGCTGGGGCAGGGCCGCAACGGCGTTGCTGATTTCATCCCGGTGGCGCGCATCGCCGATATGCTGCTCAATCCCGGCGGCACGTATCGCTACAACGGCGAGACGCGCACCTATCCGGACATTCGTCTGGTCTACTGGGCGGGCGGCAATCCGTTCCATCACCATCAGGACATCAACCGCCTGCGCAAGGCGTTCGCGAAGGTGGACACGCTGGTCGTGCACGAGCTCGCCTGGACCGCCACCGCCCGCCACGCCGACATCGTGCTGCCCGCGACGATGACGCTGGAGCGCGAGGACATCGGCTATTCCACCAACGATCCGCTCATGGTCGCCATGCACCGGATCGCCGAGCCGTTCGGGCTGGCGCGCGACGACTACGACATCTTTGCCGATCTCGCCGAACGCCTCGGTGCGCGTGAGCCCTTCACCGAGGGACGCACGTCGCGGCAGTGGCTGGAGCATCTCTACGAGCCGACGCGCGCTTCGCTGGCGAAGCGCGGCCTGGAGGCACCTGACTTCGACGCGTTCTGGGCGCGCGGCAGCCTGGTCGTGCCGCAGCAGCCCGACGACGGCGGCCGGCTGCGCCGCTTCCGCGAGGACCCCGTCAATCACGCCTTGCCGACGCCGAGCGGACGGATCGAGATCTTCTCGGCCAAGATCGCAGCGCACGGCGATGCGGATTGTCCGGGCCATCCGGTCTGGCTCGACAAGACCGATATTCCCAAGCCGGGAGCGCCGTGCTTCCTCGTCGCCAACCAGCCGGTGACGCGCCTGCACAGCCAGCTCGATTTCGGCGGGCATTCGCTCTCCGCAAAGCATCGCGGCCGCGAGGTCGCGCGCATGAACCCGGTCGACGCGCAAGCGCGCGGCATCAAGGACGGCGACATCATCCGCCTGTTCAACAAGCGCGGCGCGTGCCTCGCCGCGGTCCACGTCACCGACGGCATCGCGCCCGGCGTGGTTCAGCTTCCGACCGGCGCGTGGTATGATCCGATGGATCCCGAAGACGAGGCGCCGCTCTGCGTTCACGGCAATCCGAACGTGCTGACCCGCGACGTCGGCACCTCGTCCCTGGCGCAGGGCTGCACCGGCCAGCTGACGACCGTCGAGGTGGAGAAGTTCACCGGCAATCTGCCGCCGATCCGGGCGTTCGATCCGGTGTAGACAAGCAAGGAGAGCTGAGATGATCCGCAAGGCAACAGCAGTCTGGAAGGGCACTGGTCGCGATGGCGCAGGCCATCTGTCGAGCGAATCCGGCGTGCTTGCCGCGACGCCCTATTCGTTCAAGACCCGCTTCGAGAACGAGAAGGGCACCAATCCCGAAGAGTTGATCGCCGCAGCCCATGCCGGCTGTTTCACCATGGCGCTTGCCTTCGGCCTCCAGATGGCGGGTTTCACGCCGGACGAGCTCTCGACCGAAGCCGCCGTCACGCTCGAGCCCGAAGGCAAGGGTTTCAAAATCAGCAAATCCGCGCTGACCCTGCGGGCGAAAGTGCCTGGTCTCGACGATGCCGGCTTCGCCCGGTTCGCCGGCGAGGCCGAGAAGAACTGCCCGGTGTCCAAGGTGCTCAACGCCGCCATCACGCTCGACGCCAAGCTGGTCTAGGGCAAGCGTTTGCTTCCGGTCCGTCCGGTCCAGGCACCGGATGGACCCGCGTCAATGCGTGGCTTTCGGCCGGGTGGCCGAAAGCCTATATGATGCACGAGCCGTTTGGCGATCATTGGGAGCACATCACATGACGACGGAACGCGCAGTTTTGGCCGGAGGCTGCTTCTGGGGCATGCAGGATCTGATCCGCAAGCAGCCGGGCGTGATCTCCACCCGCGTCGGTTACACCGGCGGGCACGTCAAGAACGCCACCTACCGCAATCATGATGGCCATGCCGAAGCGATCGAGATCGTGTTCGACCCAGCCAGGACCAGCTTCCGGACCATGCTGGAGTTCTTCTTCCAGATCCATGATCCGACCACGCTCAACCGTCAGGGCAACGATATCGGCACGAGCTATCGCTCGGCGATCTTCTACACCAGCGAGGAGCAGAAGCGGATTGCCGAAGACACCATTGCCGACGTCGAGGCGTCCGGCCTGTGGCCCGGCAAGGTGGTGACCGAGGTCGCGCCCGCCCGCGAGTTCTGGGAAGCCGAGCCCGAGCATCAGGATTATCTCGAACATTATCCTGACGGCTACACCTGCCACTTCATCCGGCCCGGCTGGAAACTGCCGCGTCGCGCTGCGGCGGTCGGAGGCTAAGGCCCGGTCGGGCGCTGCTCCGCGGTGACGATCTGCGCCGTCAACGTGACGAGACCCATCAAGGCGGCGAGCAGCCAAAATGCCATCGGCAGTCCGCCGAGCTGTGCGACGAAGCCGACGCCGGCAGGGCCGAGCAGGACGCCTGCGTAGCCTGCCGTCGTGATCGCCGCGACCGCAAGTCCCGTGGGCATCACCTTTTGCTGCGCCGCCCGGCGGAACAGCACAGGCACGAGGTTCGAGGCGCCGAGCCCGATCAGCAGGAATCCGCCGATGGCGACCGCTGCCACGGGGGCGGTGAGCAGCACCACGAAGCCGGCGATCGCAATGAGGCTGCCCCACAGCAATGTCGTGCGGTCTCCGATGCGCGCAACGACCGCGTCGCCGCCGAGCCGGCCGACCGTCATCGCGATCGAGAACACGATGTAGCCGATGCCGCCTTGCGCCTCGCTGACGAGCCCGGCGCCGATCACGAGCAGCGCGCCCCAATCGAGCATCGCGCCTTCGACCAGGAAGGTGATGGCGCCGAGCAGCGCCAGCAGCAGCACCGATCCGTGCGGCAGCACGAACAACGGGCCCTCCTGCACCTGCACCGAGCGAAGCAGTCGCGGCCAGGTCACCAGCATCGCGATCAGCATCAGCACGGAGCAGATCAGGGTGCAGGCGAGCGCGCCGAGCTGCAGCGAGAGCAACGCCGTCATCAGCGCGGATCCGGCGAATCCGCCGATGCTGAACAGGGCGTGGAACCCGGACATCAGCGGGCGTCCCGCGGCGCGCTCCACCTCCACGGCGTGGATGTTCATGGCAACGTCGATCGAGCCGAGCGCAGCGCCGAACGCAATCAGCGCCAGCGCCAGCGACAGCGGTGAGCTTGCGATCGCGAGCAGCGGCAGCACCAGCGTCAGACCAAGCCCGCCCGCGACGATGACCGGCCTGCTGCCGTAGCGCGCGCTGAGAATGCCTGTGAGCAGCATCGCGACGACCGAGCCGATGCCGAGGCTGAGCAGGAGCAGCCCGAGGACCCCGTCGTCGACGGCGAGCCGCGCCTTCGCGAACGGCACCAGCGGTGCCCAGCACGCGATGCCGAAGCCCGCGACGAGGAAGGCAAGCCGGGTGGCAAGGCGGGTCGCCGGCCGATCGGCAGAAGACATGGGAACTCCGGGGAAGTACAGGCGGGGGTGGAGGAGAAAGCGAAGAAATGCCGCAGCTTTGTGTCGGCACCGCGTTCAGATTGTCGCAGCTCGTGCCAGCTGCGAGCAACTTGTCGCGATTGCAGGTGGCCGGTTGCCCGGATGGAGCGGGTAGCTTAATCCGGGGCCGCTCGCCCGGCATCGTGCACTTTCCCGGATTACGCTCGCGCTCCATCTGGGCTACGGGAGTGGGGTGTTTCGCCGGGCTGTCAACCCGCTCGTGCAAAAACATTCCGCTTTACCGAAATTCGGAAATGTCGTATGTCTCGCCCATCCCGGCTCATCTCGAGGGGCGATCATGCGGTCGTCATTGTCGCGAGCCGGGCTTGCGGTGGACGCGGCAGCGTCGTGTACGAGATGCCAAGGGCAGGGCGGATTGCTCTCCGTGAGCCCGATGCTTCGTGCGGACGAGCGGCGCTGTCAGGTTCGTCGCGCCGGCATGTCGATGGCAACGTGCACAACGCCGTCGGACCCTGCGGCGCCAACGAACCGCGCGTACGGCAAAACCGTGTGGTCCTGGCCGTCGTTGCTACGGTCAAGCTCTGGCGAATGCGGTGATCGCGTCAACCGGCGCGGTACCGGTGACTTTCGCGGGAGTGAGGGAGGCCGGAAGGAACTCGGCTCCCGGGAGAGCGCGGCATAAGCCGTCCGACCATCGCGCAGGGAAGGCCGTGTGTTGGGCTTCACCTGTATGCTGCTGTGCGGTCTTTTTGCGCTACATCTTCGCGCAGCGGACCGCGGGTGCCGCCGGCACCCGGCCTTCCCTGCGCCCTCTTGCATATGAGGGCGGCGAGACCAGGCAAAGCTCGGGCGAATTACGCCGCGAGGCCGCGAAGCGTGTCTGCGTGTCACAAGCTCAAATATCGTAGGGTGGGCAAAGCGCTGCGTGCCCACTCATTCTCGCTTACTGCCAAAATTGGTGGGCACGGCGCTATGCGCCTTTGCCCACCCTACGACACTGCCGCTCGGATGTGCATGGAGCATCGCAATGACGCGTGGAGAGAGCATGCGCCACGCTGGCTCTCATGCTCCGGACGCAGCGCTAGCCTCCGAGAATCCGCCGGCACGCCTCGACGAACACCTCTGCGCCCGTCACGATGTCGGCCTCCGCCGTGTTCTCGGTCCAGTGATGGCTGATGCCGCCGATCGACGGCACGAACAGCATGCCGGCCGGCATGACGGTTGCGAGCATCTGCGCATCATGGCCGGCGCCGCTGGGCACGCGGATGGATCGGCCGCCGGCGACGGCCTTGCTCGCGGCCTCGATCGCGTCCTGAAAGCCCGCATTCATCATCGCAGGTGCGCCGGTGCGCAGCTTCGTCACGCTGACGGTGCAGGGGCCATTGGCACTGGCCTCGTCCGCCATGGTCCGGAGCAATTGCTCCAGCCGCGCGATGACCGTCGGGTCGTCGTCGCGGATCTGGAACAGCATCTCTGCGCCACCGGGAATGATGCTCGGCGCGCCTGGATCGAGCGTGATGCGGCCGGTGGTCCAGACCGTGCGCGGGCCGCAGGCTTTCGGGAAGCGCTCGTCGATGGCGACGCAGAACTTGGCCAGCGCGAGGCCGGCATCCTTGCGCACCGCCATGCGCGTGGTGCCGGCGTGGTTCTGCTCGCCGCTGAAATTGATCTGGTATTGCCAGATGCCGACGATGGACGTCACGACGCCGATCGCGAGGCGCCCGTGTTCGAGCGTGTCGCCCTGCTCGATATGCGCCTCGAGATAACCGACGTGCCGTCCCGGCTCGGCGGTGATGCGCGGACGCCCCGCGAGCCCCATGTCGGCGAGTGCATCGCGCATGGTGCGGCCGCTGGTGCGGTCGCGGGCAGCGTCGATGTCGGCCTCGGTCACCTGTCCGACATAGGAGCGCGAGCCGAGGAAATGACCGAAATGTCCCTCCTCGTCGCACCAGGCGGCGACCTCGACCGCGCCGTTCACGGAAGCGTCGGCGTTCAGGACGCGCGCGGCCTCGAGCGCATAGACGATGCCGAGCGGGCCATCGAGCCAGCCGGCATAATTCTGGCTTTCCAGGTGCGATCCCGCCAGCAGCTTCGGCCCGGACTTCGTGCTCGTCCCGAAGACATTGCCGATGCCGTCAATGGTCGCGGAGAGGTCGGCCTCGGGCAGCTTCTGGACGAGCCACTCCAGCGACAGCTTGTGCGGCTCGGAGAAGGTCGGCTTGTGCACGCCGGTCTTGTAGGCGCCGATGGCGCGCAGCGCATGGAGGTCGGCGAGAACGCGATGTCCGTCGGCGCGAGTGTCAGGCATGTTCGGCAACCTTCAACGCCTCGGTGCGGATCTCCTCGACCAGCCGTTCCTTCAGCTGGACGAATTCCGGCGTGGTCTTGATCTTGTAGGAGCGGGGATGCGGCAGGTCCACATGGATTTCGGCCTTGATGCGGCCGGGGCGTGCGCTCATGACGATGACGCGGCTGCCGAGGAAGATGGCTTCCTCGATGTCGTGGGTGACGAACAGCACCGTCTTCTGGTCGCGCTCCCAGATCCCGAGCAGCATCTCCTGCATCAGGGCGCGGGTCTGGTTGTCGAGCGCGCCGAAGGGCTCGTCGAGCAACAAGATCTTCGGGTCATTGGCGAGCGCGCGCGCGATCGCCGTGCGCTGCTGCATGCCGCCGGAGAGCTGCTTCGGCCAATGATTTTCGAAGCCGGACAGTCCGACCTGGCGGATGAAGGCATCCGCGATCTTGTGTCGCTCCGCTTCGGACACGCCGCGCTCGCGCAGGCCGAAGGCGATGTTCTCGCGCACGGTCAGCCAGGGAAACAGCGTGTAGGACTGGAACACCATGCCGCGATCGGCGCCCGGGCCGGTCACCTCGCGTCCGTCGAGCGTGACGCGGCCACCGGTCGGACGGTCGAGGCCCGCGACGATGCGCAGCAGCGTGGACTTGCCGCAGCCGGAGGGGCCGAGGATGGTGACGAAGTCGTTGTTGCCGATGGTGAGGTCGGTCGGCTCCAGCGCCCGCGTCGGCGCGTTGCCGTGGCGTGCGGGGAAGGTGCGCGAGACCTGTTCAATCTTGAGAATGGTCATGCGAGCTTCCAGGGAAACAGCCAGGCGTTGAACGCCTTGAACAGGAAGTCGGAGATCAGGCCGATCAATCCGATCACGATGATGCCGAAGATGATCTGGCCGGTGTTGAGCAGCGCCTGGCTGTCGGTGATCATATGACCGATGCCCGAGGACGAGCCGATCAGCTCGGCGACGATGACGTAGGTCCAGGCCCAGCCCAGCACCAGCCGCAGGATCTCTGCGATCTCCGGCGCGGACGAGGGAAGCAGCACGCGGCGGATGATGCCGCGGTCGCTGGCGCCGAGCGTGTAGGCGGCCTCGACCAGATCGCGCCGCGTGGCGCCGACCGTCACCGCGACCATCAGGATGACCTGGAACACCGAACCGATGAAGATGACGAGCAGCTTCTGCAATTCCCCGATGCCGGCCCACAGGATCAGCAGCGGGATGAAGGCCGAAGCGGGCAGATAGCGTGCAAATGAGACGAACGGCTCGAGGAAGGCTTCGACCGGCTTGTAGGCGCCCATCAGCACGCCGAGCGGCACCGCAATGACTGCCGCGAGTGCAAAGCCGCCGACGACGCGCCAGATCGTCATGCCGATGTCGAACAGGAAGCCGTGCTTGGCGAGCAGCTCGAGGCCCTCCTGCACCATGGTGAGCGGATTGGCGAGGAAGGTCTTCGACACATGGCCGCCGAACGTCGCCCATGACCAGAGGGCGACGAACAGCACGAAGAACGCCAAGCCGTACGCCGCACGCTGCTTCGATGTCACGGGATCCAGGGGACGCATCAAACTGTATCCGAATGGTGCGCCGGCTCCGCCCGAGGCGGAGCCGGCAGCTTGGAGAACGTTACTTGATGAAGCTCGCGTCGTAGAGGTCCTCGACCTTCGGCGCGGCCTTGATGATGCCGATCTCGAGCAGCAGCTCGGCGGCCTCCTTGTTGAAGGTCAGGAAGTCGCCGGCGAAGAACTTCTGGTTCGCGGCCTTGTCCTGCCAGCGCAGATATTTCGCAGAGTTGCCGAACTGCTCGCCGGTCTGCTTCACGTCGGCGCCCATGATCTCGTAGGACTTGGCCTGGTCCTTGGCGATCAACTCGAGCGCCTCGAAATAGCTGTCGGCGAGGGCCTTGGCGGCCTTGGGATTGTCGGTCAGGAACTTCGGCGTGCAGCCGAACGTGTCCATCACCATCGGATAGTCCAGCGTGGTCGCGATGATCTTGCCCTTGTCGGGCGCGGCACGCACCGTCGACAAATAAGGCTCGTAGGTCATCGCGGCATCGTTCTGGCCGGAGACGAAGGCCTGCGCGGCCGCGGCGGGCTCGAGGTTGACGATCGTGACGTCCTTGGTGGTGAGGCCGTTCTTCTTCAGCATCCAGGCCAGTGCGAAATAGGGCGAGGTGCCCGGCGCGGAAGCTGCGACGGTCTTGCCCTTGAGGTCCTTGATCGCGGCGACGTCGTTGCGCACGGCCATGCCGTCGGCGCCGTAGCTCTTGTCGAGCTGGAAGATCTGCTTGGTCGCGACGCCGTTGGCGTTCCAGGAGATCCAGGTCTCGACCGTGGTCGCCGCGCACTGGATGTCGCCGGAGGCGATGGCAAGATGGCGGTCCTTCTGGGGGATCTTCTTGATGGTGACGTCGAGGCCGTTCTTCTTGAAGATGCCCGCCTCCTTCGCCAGCGTCAGCGGCGCGAATCCGGTCCAGCCGGAGATGCCGACGCCGACCTTGACGTCGTCGGCGAGCGCGGGGGTGGCCACCGCGAGGGCAATGATTGTCGCAAATACTTTCGAACTACGCATGATTTTCGTCCTCTTGCCGATCGATGGTTTGACGTCTTGTTGATCACTGTCGGCCCACCTGGACCGTTGCCCGATGCGTTGCACAAATTGTGCCGACATGTCCTCTCAGCCTCCCTTGAATCGGGCGACAAGGCGGTGAGAGTCACCGGGATAGAGCAGGCGCACCGCGGTGATGGTACGGGCGCTGCGCCAGGTGTAGCGGTCGATCACGAGGCAGGGGGCGCCGACGGCAATGTCGAGCGATTCCGCCGTGCGGTCGTCCGCGACGATGGCACTGATCGTATGCTCGGCCTCGGTCCATGGGACATGGTGAAGCAGCCACGAGCCGGGCGGCTCGCGCGAGAAATCCGCGGCCGCAGCATCGGGCACGGACGAGAGGTCGATCAGCCTGTCCTCGACCGCGAAAGGCACATTATCGGCGCTATGCCGGCACGTGATCGCGACCACCTTGCCGGCCTTCTTCACGCCGAGGCGATCGCGGTCGGCGGCCGTTGCCGCGCGCAGCTTGCGGCCGATCAGCTCGTAGCCGTAAGCGCGTCCAAGCGCGGAGATCTCGGCGCGGATGTCGGCGATCTTGAGCACCGCCGATTGATGCTGCGGCCGGCGCACGAACGAGCCGGCGCGCCGCCGCCGCTCGATCAGATCGGCTTGCGCGAGCTCCGACAACGCCTTGTTCACGGTCATGCGCGAGCAGCCGTAGCGCGCGACCAGCTCGTGCTCGAATGGAATGCGATGGCCGGGCGGCCATTCGCCGGTCAGGATGCGCTTCTCGATGTCGGCGCGGATGCGCTTGTAGAGCGTCGGCTTGTCGGCATCGGTGACAAGGCTCATGCGACGAGCCTCCGCACTGTCGCGTTGAAGCGTTCGCGTGCGGCTTGGCGCAATCCATGCTGACCGCCCTCGACCACCTTGCGGCCGCCGGCCCAGACGCAATCGATGGCGGCGCCGCCGGCGGCGAAGATCCAGCCGTCGATGACGGCATCGTGCGCGCGCCCTGCCAGCGATGGATGTGCCGCGTCGAGCGTGACGATGTCGGCGCGTGCGCCATGCACAAGACCGGTGGACGGCTGCGCCAGCGCCCGCGCGCCGCCGGCGAGCGCTCTGTCGAACAGCGAGCGTCCTGTGGAATGACCTGCGCCGCCGGAGAGGACGTTGCGCTGGCGGTGCTTGAGCCGCTGGCCGTATTCGAGCTGGCGCAATTCGTCGGCGGCGCCGATCAACACGTTGGAATCGGTACCGACGCCGAAAAAGCCGCCGGCCTCGACAAACTCCCGCGCCGAAAAAACGCCGTCGCCGAGGCTCGCTTCCGTGATGGGACAAAGGCCCGCCACCGCACCGGTCCTGGCCAACGCCGTCACTTCCTCACTCGTCATGTGGGTCGCGTGAATGAGACACCAGCGCCGATCGAGCGGGGCGTGCTCCAGCAGCCATTGCACCGGGCGGCGGCCCGACCAGGCCAGGCAATCCTCGACCTCCTTCACCTGCTCGGCGGCATGAATGTGCACCGGCCCGCGATCGGCGAGTGGAATGATCGCGGCGAGCTCGTCCGGCGCTACAGCGCGCAGGCTGTGCGGGGCGATGCCGATATTGGCGCCCGGCAAGTTCGCGATAACCTTGCGCGAGGCAGCCATCAATGCAGCGAACCGATCGCCCGTGCAGATGAAGCGGCGCTGCCCGGCATGCGGCGCTGCGCCTCCAAACGAACCATGCGCATAGAAACTCGGCAGCAGCGTCAGCGCAATGCCGGAGGCTTCAGCGGCCTGTGCAATCCGCGCGGCCATCTCGGCAGGGTCAGCGTAGGGCGATCCGTCGCGGTCGTGGTGCAGATAGTGGAATTCGCCGACGCGGGTAAAACCCTGCTCGAGCATTTCGACATAAAGCAGCGTCGCAACGGCCATGACGTCGTCGGGCGTCATTGCCAGTGCGAAGCGATACATCGTCTCGCGCCAGGTCCAGAAGGTGTCGGTGCTGTCGCCGCGCAGTTCCGCGAGGCCGGCCATGCCGCGCTGGAAGGCGTGGCTGTGCAGGCTTGCAAGTCCCGGAAGCGCGATGGCGTGGCGCTCGTCGCCGGCGGCCGGCGCCACGCCCTGTGTCACCGCCGCGATCGCGCCGGCGGCGATCACCACCTGCACGTCATTGGCCCAGCCCGAAGGCAGGAGCGCGGAAGCGAAATGCAGTCGGGTCATGATTTACACGCCGGCTGGACAGAACCGCCTTACGATTATATGTCTAGACATATAAGTCAAGCATCCCCAGGGCGAATGGATACCCGCATGGCAGAGCGCTTCGACCGGATCTGGCATAATGCCCGCCTCGCGACGATGCGGGCCGATCGTCCCGATCTTGGCGAGATCGGGCATGGTGTCATCGCCGCACGCGGCGGCCGCATCGCCTATGCGGGCGCGACAGCGGACTTTCGCGTCGATGCGGACGCGATCGAGCGGATCGATTGCGAGGGGCGCTGGATCACGCCCGGGCTCGTCGACTGCCATACACATCTGGTCTATGGCGGCAACCGCGCGCATGAATTCGAGCTGCGCCTGAAAGGGGCGAGCTACGAAGAGATCGCGCGCGCCGGCGGCGGCATCGTCTCGACCGTGGCGGCAACGCGCAAGGCCAGCGAAGCCGAGCTCGTCGCAGGCGCGCTGCCGCGGCTCGACGCGCTGACGGCTGAGGGCGCCACCACGGTCGAGATCAAGTCCGGCTATGGTCTCGATACCGAGACCGAGATGCGGCAGCTGGCGGCCGCGCGCAGCCTCGGCCGCGCGCGTCCGGTTACGATCCGCACGTCGTTTTTGGGCGCGCATGCGCTGCCGGTCGAGGCCGATGGCGACAAGGATGGTTACATCAATCTGGTCTGCAAGGAGATGCTGCCGGCGGTCGCAAAAGCGGGCCTCGCCGATGCCGTCGATGCCTTCATGGAGGGCATCGCATTCTCCGCCGAGCAGACCGCGCTTGTGTTCGAAACGGCGAGGGGACTTGGACTGCCGGTCAAGCTCCATGCCGACCAGCTCTCGAATCTTGGCGGCGCTGCGCTTGCCGCGAAATTCTTGGCGCTCTCGGCCGATCATCTCGAGCATACCGACGAAGCCGGTGCCGCCGCAATGGTGAGGGCCGGCACGGTGGCGGTGCTGCTGCCCGGCGCGTTCTATTTCATTCGCGAGACGCAGAAGCCGCCGGTCGAGACGTTCCGCAAGCATAACGTTCCCATGGCGCTGGCGACCGACTGCAATCCCGGCAGCTCGCCGCTGACCTCGCTGCTGCTCGCGATGAACATGGGGGCGACCCTGTTCCGGATGAAAGTGGCCGAGTGCCTTGCCGGCGTCACCCGTGAAGGCGCGCGGGCACTCGGTCTCCTGAATGAGACCGGCACACTGGAAGCCGGCAAATGGTGCGACCTTGCGATCTGGGAGATCGAGCGGCCCGCCGAGCTGGTGTACCGCATCGGCTTCAATCCGCTGCACAAGCGGGTATGGAGGGGGCAGTGACGGAGCAGGAAACAGCGATCGTCGTCAAGCCGGGAACAGTGAGCCTCGACGATCTCGCGCGCGTTCTCGAAGGCGCCCCCGTCGTGCTCGATCCCTCGTTCTGGCCGCGTGTCGAGGCGGCTGCGCAAATCGTTACGCGAGCCGCGCAGGCGGACGTCCCCGCCTACGGCATCAACACCGGTTTCGGAAAGCTGGCCTCCAAGCGCATTCCGCCGGACCAGACCGCGCTGCTCCAGCGCAACCTGATCGTCTCGCATTGCTGCGGCGTTGGCCAGCCGACGCCGGAGCCGATCGTGCGGTTGATGATGGCGTTGAAGATCGTCTCGCTCGGGCGTGGCGCCTCCGGCGTGCGCCGCGCGGTGATCGAGCAGTTGCAGGACATGCTGGCCCGTGGCGTCTGTCCGCTGGTGCCGCAGCAGGGCTCGGTCGGCGCCTCCGGCGATCTGGCACCGCTCGCGCACATGACGGCCGTGATGATCGGCGAGGGGCAGGCGATCGTTGACGGGAAAACCGTATCCGGCGCCGACGCTCTCGCGGCGGCCGGGCTCGCGCCGCTGACCCTCGGGCCAAAGGAAGGCCTCGCGCTGATCAACGGCACGCAATTCTCGACCGCCTACGCTCTATCGGGTGTGCTGCGTGCATATCGCCTCGCCCGCGCCGCACTCGTGACCGGCGCGCTGGCGGTGGATGCGGCGATGGCTTCGACGGCACCGTTCCGCCCCGAAATCCAGGCGCTGCGCGGCCATGCCGGCCAGATTGCCGCGGCTGCGACGTTGACCGCGCTGCTCGATGGCAGCGACATCCGCCTCTCTCACCTCGAAGGCGACGAGCGTGTGCAGGACCCCTATTGCTTGCGCTGCCAGCCACAGGTCGCAGGCGCAGCGCTCGATCTGATCACGCAGGCTGCGCGCACGTTGATCGTCGAGGCCAACGCCGTCACCGACAACCCGCTGGTGCTGGTTGAGACCGGGGAGATCGTCTCCGGCGGCAATTTCCACGCCGAGCCGGTGGCCTTTGCCGCCGATGCACTCGCGCTGGCGCTGTCGGAGATCGGCGCGATCAGCGAGCGGCGCATCGCGACGCTGGTCGATCCCGCGCTCAATTTCGGCCTGCCGCCGTTCCTCACTCCCGATCCCGGCCTCAATTCCGGCTTCATGATCGCCGAGGTGACGGCTGCCGCGCTCTATGCCGAGAACAAGCAGCGTGCGCTCGCCTGCTCGATCGATTCGACGCCGACCAGCGCCAACCAGGAAGACCATGTCTCGATGGCCGCGCATGCCGCGCGGCGCCTGTCCGACATGGCCGACAATCTCGCCGCCATCCTCGGCATCGAGCTTCTGGTCGCTGCCCAAGGCATCACGCTGCGCGCGCCGCATGCGACCAGCGCGCCGCTGGTTGCCGTCATTGCCGCGTTGCGTGAGCAGGTGCCTGCGCTCGCTGCCGATCGCTACATGGCCGGCGATCTCGCCAAGGCCGCTGCATTGATCGAAGCCGATGCGCTTCCGGCTGCCGCGGTCGCGCAGCTTCGTTCCGATCCGTTTCCGAGACTCGTCTGAAGAGGTCCACATGAACCGCCGACTGGACAATGACCGCACCATCCGCGCTCCCCGCGGTAGCGACATCAGCGCCAAGAGCTGGCTCACGGAAGCGCCGTTGCGCATGCTGATGAACAATCTCGACCCAGACGTTGCGGAGCGCCCGAGCGAGCTCGTCGTCTATGGCGGCATCGGCCGCGCGGCACGCGACTGGGAGAGTTTTGACCGGATCGTTGCGGCCTTGCGCAAGCTGGAAGCCGACCAGACGCTGCTGGTCCAGTCTGGCAAGCCGGTTGGTGTGTTCCGGACCCATGCCGACGCGCCGCGCGTGCTGATCGCGAACTCCAACATCGTGCCGCATTGGGCCACGCTCGATCATTTCAACGAGCTCGATCGCCAGGGCCTGATGATGTACGGCCAGATGACGGCGGGCTCCTGGATCTATATCGGCAGCCAGGGCATCGTGCAGGGCACCTATGAAACCTTCGTCGAGGTCGGCCGTCGCCATTATGGCGGCAGCCTCGCAGGCAAATGGATTCTCACCGCCGGCCTGGGAGGCATGGGCGGTGCGCAGCCGCTGGCCGCGACCATGGCCGGTGCTTCGATGCTCGCGGTCGAATGCCAGCCGAGCCGCATCGAGATGCGCTTGCGGACCGGCTATCTCGACCGGCAGGCCGCAACGCTCGACGAAGCGCTCGCCATCCTGGCGGACGCTGCGAAGACGAAGAAGGCGGTCTCGGTCGGCCTGCTCGGCAATGCCGCCGAGATTTTCCCGGAGCTGGTTCGTCGCGGCGTCAAGCCTGATATCGTCACCGACCAGACCAGCGCCCATGATCCGATCAACGGCTACTTGCCGAAGGGCTGGGCGCTTGCCGAATGGGAAGCCAAGCGCGCGTCCGATCCGAAGGCGGTGGAGCGCGCCTCGAAGACGTCGATGGTCGAGCATGTCCAGGCCATGCTGGATTTCCATGCCCAGGGCATTCCGACGCTCGACTACGGCAACAACATCCGCCAGATGGCGCAGGACATGGGCCTGAAGAACGCGTTCGATTTCCCCGGCTTCGTGCCCGCCTATATCCGCCCCCTGTTCTGCCGCGGCGTCGGGCCCTTCCGCTGGGCCGCGCTGTCGGGCGATCCCGAGGATATCTTCAGGACGGACGCCAAAGTGAAGGAACTGATGCCCGACGACAAGCATCTGCACAATTGGCTCGACATGGCCAAGGAGCGCATCAAGTTTCAGGGCCTCCCGGCCCGCATCTGCTGGGTCGGCCTCGGCGACCGCCATCGCCTCGGCCTGGCCTTCAACGAGATGGTCGCGCGCGGTGAATTGAAGGCGCCGATCGTGATCGGCCGCGATCATCTCGACAGCGGCTCGGTGGCGAGCCCCAACCGCGAGACCGAGGCGATGAAGGATGGATCAGATGCGGTGTCCGATTGGCCGCTGCTCAATGCGCTGCTCAACTGCGCCAGCGGGGCGACCTGGGTCTCGCTGCATCATGGCGGCGGCGTCGGTATCGGCTATTCGCAGCATGCCGGCATGGTGATCGTCGCCGACGGCACGCCCGAGGCTGCGAAGCGGATCGAGCGCGTGCTGTGGAACGATCCGGCCACGGGCGTCATGCGCCACGCCGATGCCGGCTACGAAATCGCGATCGAGTGCGCCCGCGACAAGGGGCTCGATCTGCCGAGCCTGGCGAGGTAGACTGAGGCTCAGGCCACGACCTTGGCCCCGGTGCCGTCGAGGCGCCGGCTCTCCTTCGCCAGATGGTCGCCAATCGCATCGGCCGGCATGGGCTTTGCGAAATAATAGCCCTGGATGAAGTCGCACCCCAGGCGGCGCAAGGTGTCGAGCTGAGCACGCGTCTCGACGCCCTCGACGACGCAGGCGATCTCCATGTCGTCGCAGAGGCCGGTGAGCGATTTGATGATCTTGTGGCTGACCGGATTCTCGTTGATGTCGGAAACGAAGCTGCGGTCGACCTTGATCTTGTCGAGCGGCAGCCGGTGCACGTGGCTCAACGACGAATAGCCGGTGCCGAAATCGTCCAGCGAAATGCCGCAGCCCATTGCCTTCAGCGTTGCGATCGATTGCTGCGCGCGGACGAAGTCGAAAGTGACGGCGGTCTCGGTGATCTCGAAATCGATCCGCTGTGGCGGCAGCCCGCTCTTCTCGATGATCGAGATCAGCGGCAAGATGCCCTCCGCCGCGCAGACGTCGTGTGCAGAGAGGTTGAACGAGAGGCGGATGTGATCGGGCCACGTCCTGGCGACGGCAAGTGCGCGCACCAGCAGCGCTTGCGTCAGCGGCCGGATCAGACCGATGCGCTCGGCAGCCGGAATGAAATCGGCCGGAGAGACCAGGCCGAGGCGGGCGCTGCGCCAGCGCGCCAGCACCTCGAAGCCGGTGGTGTGCTCGCTCATGGCATCGACGATCGGCTGGAACACCAGGTCCATCTCGGTGCCGAAATCGGCGGTGCGCAGCAGGTTCTCGATAACCCCGCGACTGCGGATCTCCGCCTCGAGCTCGCTCGAGAAGATCACGATGCGGCCGCGCAGATGGCGCTTGGCATGGTAGAGCGAATAATCGGCGCATTCATACAGTGCTTCCGCTGTCGTGGCCGATTGCGGAAACAACGCAAAGCCGATCGAGCAGGACAGCCCCGTATGAGCGGTATCGAGCTGATAGGGAAGCTTGACCTGGTCGCCGATGCGCTGGCCCAGCCGTAGCAGATCCGCATCATTGGGGTCGCCGCACACGACGAGGCCGAACTCGTCACCGCCGAGTCGGGCGAATTCGACCCGGTGCGGACCAAAACCCTCGCAGACCTCGCGGATGCGCCGGCCGGCCTCGATCAGGACGCGGTCGCCGACTGAGTGGCCGTAATTGTCGTTGATCGGCTTGAAGCCGTCGAGATCGATGATGCCGACTGCGACCCTAACTTTCCTGCGTTCGGCATCGGTGAAGGCGCTCGACAGCTCGGCGAAGAAGCGGCGGCGGTTCGGCAGCTCGGTGAGGGAATCGAGATTGGCAAGGCGGAAGTTCTCGTCAGAGAGCGCCTGCGTCGCCGCCTGTTGCGCGAGCAGCGACTTGCGGCTGGCGACGAGATCGGCGAAGTCGCGATAGTAGATGAACAACACCGTCACCATCGCGCCGGAAACCAGGAGGTTGTTGACCGCGATCGCCTTCAGCGTCGGCTCGCCCGTGGCGAAGAAGAACAGCACATAGGGCACGTCGACGATCAGCGTCACGATCAGTGCCGCCGAGCGCAGATGCATCAGCGAGAAGATGCAGCCGATCACGGTGACCGCCATGTAGAACGCGACCTGGCTCTTGGCGAAGGGATCGCCGTAGGGGTACAGCGCGAACGACCAGGCGGTGAAGCCGGCACCGATCGGCAGGGTCAGCCAATTGGTGGCGCGCAGATTGCGCAGGATGTCGGCATCGCTGCGAACGAGCCGGCGCTGGCGTAGCCACCACAAGGTCCGTGAGCCTGCGAGCACCGTCAGCACGGCCGGCACGATCGTCGTCAGCCAGTCCGGCGCCACGTTCACATAGGTGTAGGCGACCGCAATCGTGTTGCTGATGAGGATAAAGTAGAGCAGCGGGATCTGCTTGGAGAAGGCGTCGAACTGCGCGCGTGTGAGATCCGGATTGTCGGCGGGAACGCGAAACAATCGCATCGCGGCAGCAAGAGGAGATTTCAATTCGGCAATGGGCATTGAAATACGAGCCCCAGATCCCTGAAAAACGGGGCAATCTTGCACGGCACGGGTAAAGGGCCCGTTAGATCGATGCTAGCCGGGCTCGGCCAGCACTGGTTGCGCGCTGCCTCAGGATTTTCCGGTCGCGTGCATTGGTGAGGTCCCGTTAAGGATAGCCGGCGGCAAGGGGCGTGCGTCTCAGGCACAAGTCGCCCGAAATCGCCGCAGCTACGCCCTGCTAGCCCTGAGCGCTCGGTGCCGGGCGACCGAGAGCGGTGCAAGCGGCCTAGCGTCCGATCGTCACACCTGCGGTCGAGCGCATGGCGTCCCGCAGGCTGGTCGCCCTCTTGTCGTCGAGAACCTGCCGCGTCAGCACGGTGGTCTGGCCAGGCGTGTCGAGGATCGACTCGCCGCGCGAGGAGGAGAGCCGATCGGCCTTGTAGGGAGCGGCCGGATCGGTGGCGAGCCCAGTCATGTGATGCGGCCGCTTGCCCGCGGCGAGCGCCGGCTGCGAGACAGCAAGCGCGATCACGACGAAGAGCAATGGTCTTGCGCGCATCTGGGATCTCCCATGTCGGGACATCAGCCTAGCACATTGCCACGGTGGGCGCAGTCGAAAGGATCAGGCGAGAACGGCCTGGCGCTCCCGCGCCGGCTCGCGGATCCGCTCGATGCTCCGCGGCTCGGCGAGCCGCGTGAAGCTCCGATGGCCCGCCTGAACGGGGGCCTCGACGATGATGCCCTCACAGACGATCTGTCCGCCGAGCATCCTGAATTCCAGCTTGTCGTAGCGCGGCATCGTCTCGCCGGCCGCCGGCGGCAGCAGCCCGACGCTTCCCTGGATGTTCAGCGCGGCCTCGCCGGTGCCGTGAAGCCGCGGATTCCACATCCTGATTCCGCTCTCCGCCCAGCGCTGCCGGATCAGCGCGGCGCGGTCGGCGGGCTCTGCGGCTCGCGCGCGAAGTGTCGGTGCGCTGCGGATCTCTGGCGAAGGAGACGTGAGAGCCGGAGCTGGTTCAGCTTCCGCGACGTCGCTGGATGACTCGTTGGCTACCGCCGCAATGGCCGTGGCGAGCGGAACATCGTTTGCGGGCGCCGGCGCGATTGCGACAACGGGCGCCGGATCGATTTCGGCGCTGGCTTCAGAGACAACAGCCGCCACGTTCTCGACGTCCACCGGGATTGCTTCGGCGGCGTCGGGTACGACATTGAGGGATACGTCGGGCGAGGGGGCAGCCTCGATGATGAGGGCAGGGAGATCGGCCGAAGCGGTCGCGACGTCTGCTGATGAAGCCACAATCTCTTCTGCGGTGGCAGAGTTGATCCCTGCAGAGATTCCAGCAGGCGATGCATCATCGTCCACGGCGGCGAGATCGGAGGCTGCAACTGGCTCGTTCTCCGCACCGGCCGATGCAGCCAACGCCGCTTCGGTCGCTGGCGGCGCCGCAGGCGCCTCGATTGCCGTTGCCAACTTTGAAGATGAGTCGCCGATGCAGATATCCTCGGCCGGAATCTCCGCGACGACCGACACAGCCGCATCGTTCTCCGCGACCGGAGCGGTGGCGGCGAGATCAGCCTCGTCGCGCATGGGATCAGCGCTGATCTCGGCGATGGGCGCTGGAGCCGTGCCGGCAACGTCTTCGGCGATGGCAGATGAAGCCTCTGCAGTCGGCGCGACGTCGAGGTTGCCGCTGTGCGGCACAGGCCGGAGTCGGGAAAACGCCCAGTTCACCGCTGGAATGCGGCGCAGCAACGATATCAGTCTCGAAAGCACTGGGAGTTGTCCAAGAGGTGCTCGGCGTGAGGCAATCGCTGATTCGTCAGCAATGTGAAAACCTGCCCCGGCCGTCACACCCGTGTCAACGTAGGCAGGACCAATTGCAGAACATCCGCGCATCCACTCTGCGGGGCGAACGGCACCACGCGGAGTGGAGTGCCGTTCCGGATTGCATCAATCGACTCGCCTCTCTCGGGATATTCGAACCTCAGGTCACTTGCCCGAGCCGGCGCCGCCGGTGCCCGCACTGCCGCCGGCCTGGCTGCCCATATTGTTGGTGTTACCACCGCCGGCGGATGGCGACTGCGCCCCCTTGCTGTCGCTGGCCTCGTTCTGCATGTTCGATGAACGTCCTGTCGTCATTCCCTTGGTCGCCGGACCTCGCGAGGAGGGGCCGACATCGCCCTGACCGGATGCGCCGGGTGCGGGTTGTGTCTGCGCGAAAGCGCCACCTGTGGCCAGCGCCATGACGCATGCGGCTGCCAGGATGATCTTCTTCATCGGATTCTCCTTGACTTGCATCCCGGACAACTCGCATGCGCAGACCACGTTCCTGCCGACGCGCGGCAGCACTTGCTCTCGTTGCGATCCAAGTCGGGGTTCCCGTCGTCGTCGCGAGCCGCTATTTCAGGACCGTCATTGTCTGGTCGGGGACGGCGCATGAGGAAGCTTGCCACCATCGGAGCGGTTCTGCTCTGGTCCACCATCGCATCCGCACAGGATCGCACCATCACCGTGGCGTCGACCACCTCGACGGAACAGTCGGGGCTGTTCGGCCATCTGCTGCCGCTGTTCGCGAAGGCCGAAGGCATCGGCGTGAAGGTCGTCGCCGTCGGCACCGGCCAGGCTCTGGATATCGGGCGGCGCGGCGATGCCGACGTGGTGTTCGTCCACGACAGGCCCGCCGAGGACAAGTTCATGTCCGAAGGGCAGGGCGTGAAGCGCTTCGACGTCATGTACAACGACTTCGTCATCGTCGGCCCCAAGAGCGATCCAGCGCAGATCTCGGGCAGCAAGGACGTGGTCGAGGCGCTGCGCAGGATTGCGACCGCGAAAGCGCCGTTCATCTCGCGCGGCGACAAGTCCGGCACGCATGCGGCCGAGCTGAGGCTATGGAAGGAGGCGGGCGTCGACCTCAGTGCCGGCAAGGACACTTGGTATCGGGAGATCGGCCAGGGCATGGGCCCGGCGCTGAACATGGCCTCGTCGTGGAACGCCTACCTCCTGTCGGACCGCGGCACCTGGCTGTCGTTCAAGAACCGCGGCGAACTCGCCATCCTGACCGAGGGGGACAAGCGGCTCTTCAACCAGTACGGCGTCATGCTGGTGAATCCTGAAAAGCATCCGAACGTGAAGGCGAAGGAGGGACAGGCCTTCATCGACTGGCTGATCTCGCCGCAAGGGCAGGAAGCGATCGCCGGGTACAAGGTCGGCGGCGAGCAGCTATTTTTCCCCAACGCGCCCCACTAGGACGAAGGCGACGGTCGACACCGCGACGCTGAGTGCGAGCAGGATCAGCCCGAGTCCGAGCGCCAGCGGCAGGTCGCCTTTGCTGGTTTCCAGTGCGATCGCCGTCGTCATCGTGCGGGTGAAGCCGCGGATATTGCCGCCGACGATGATGATGGCGCCGACTTCCGCGATGGCGCGCCCGAACGCGGCGAGAAAGGCCGTCAGCAGCGAGGTCCGGCCGAGCGCGAACAGCAGGGCCATGCTGCGCAGGGCCGACAGTCCGTCGATCCGCGCCAGGTCGCCATACTCCGCCCACAACAGGCTTGCCGGCCGGTGCACCAGCGCCACCACGATGGGCGTCGCCAGCAGCGTTTGTGCGATCACCATGGCGCTTGGTGTGAACAGCAAGCCCGCCGCCCCGAACGGACCGGATCGCGACAGCAGGAGATAGAGGGCGAGCCCGACCACGACCGGCGGAAGGCCGAGCAGCGCATTGGTCAGAATGACGATGACCTGGCGTCCCCGGAAGCGGGTGATCGCAAGCAGGGCTCCAAAGGGGGCGCCGATCAGAAGTGCGAGGATGCTGGCGGTCAGGCTGACCCTTACGGACAAGGCGACGATGCCCAATAGTTCGGTGTCGGCCTCGCCGATCAGCGCAAAGGCGGCACCGATGGATCGTGCGAAATCGTTCATCCGGTCTCGGGCAAGCTCCTGTTCCGCGGCAGCCCCGCGCCGCCGTTCTCGCTGCTGCCGCTGCCATAATCAAGGCCCCAAGGTGGGCAGCCCACCGGAGCCGTTGGAGCGAGGCTCGGGATGATCGGAAAACGCGGCCAGGGACCCACAATCGAGGCAACTGGCCGCCCCGCGGGCGGCTTTATTCCGGCCTCGGATGCGCTAAGGAACAGGATCGGGTCGCGCCAGCCCAATGGCGGTGCTAGACCCTGATGCAGGAACAATGGGGCCGGGCTGCAACTGGCTCGCCCGCAAGGATGAAGGATGTGACGCAATGATTCAGACCGTTGGCATCATCGGGGCAGGGACCATGGGGAACGGCATCGCGCAGGTCTGCGCCGCCGCCGGCCTCTCGGTCGTGATGGTCGATATTTCCGATGCGGCGGTGAGCCGCGGCCTCGCGACCGTCGGCGGAAGCCTCGAGCGGCTGGTCAAGAAGGAGAAGATGTCGGCGGCCGACCGCGAGGCGACGCTCAAGCGCATCACCGGCACCACCGACCGGGCGAAGCTGTCGGATTGCGACCTCGTCATCGAGGCCGCCACCGAGAACGAGGAGCTCAAGGTCAAGATCCTGAAGGATCTCTGCGCCACCCTGTCGCCGCGCACGCTGGTCGCAACCAACACCTCTTCGATCTCGATCACGAAGCTCGCGGCGGCGACCGACCGTCCCGACCGCTTCATCGGCATGCACTTCTTCAACCCGGTGCCGGTGATGGCGCTGCTCGAACTCATCCGCGGCCTGCAGACCTCGGACGACACCCATGCGAAGGCGCTGGATTTCGCCAAGCGCGTCGGCAAGGTGGCGATCACGGCCAAGAACAGCCCGGGCTTCGCCGTCAACCGCATCCTGTGTCCGATGATCAACGAGGCGATCTTCGCGCTGCAGGAGGGCATCGCGACGGCGGAGGAGATCGACGCCGGCATGAAGCTCGGCTGCAACCAGCCGATCGGGCCGCTCGCACTTGCCGATCTCGTCGGGCTCGACACCATGCTTTCGGTGATGGAGGTCTTTTACAAGGGCTTCAACGATCCTAAATATCGGCCAGCCCCGCTGCTGAAAGAGATGGTCGATGCCGGCCATCTCGGCCGCAAGACCGGGCAGGGCTTTTACACCTATACCGCCTGATGAAGGCATTGGTGGCGGGCACCGAGTGTCCGTCGCCCAATCCCGCAATTTGCGCTGCGACAAAGACGCCGCGCGCAATTGGCCCGACAATGTCGAACGGCCCGTGGGCATAACGGAACGGACACAGAGGACATGTCGGATCGACTGAAGGCCGAGCGGGAAGCTGCGGCCGCGCGGCGGAACCTGTTGACCCAGGATGCGATCGAGCGCACCGGGATCACCGAGGAGATGATCGGGGAACTCGTCACCCGCTTCTACGGACGCGTGCGTGAGGACGCGCTGCTGGGGCCCGTCTTCGCCGTCGTGCAGAACTGGGACGAGCATCTCGCCAAGCTCAGGGATTTCTGGTCGTCGATCGTGTTGATGAGTGGCCGCTATCATGGCTCCCCGATGCGGGCACACCTGCCGCTGAGCCTGGCCGGCGGCCATTTCGATCGCTGGCTCGAGCTGTTCGAGCAGACCGCGCGCGAGGTCTGCCCGCCGGCGGCGGCTGCGCTGTTCATCGACAAGGCACGTCGTATCGCCGACAGTTTTGAAATGGCGTCGGCAACACTTGCGGGCCGCATCGCTTCGCCGCGTCACGTGCTCAGGTCGTGAATACAAAATGCCTGCCTGAGAAAGGCGCAGCTCGCGTCGCGTGATGGCGCGCCGCACCAATTCCCGCAGCATCGATCTGATCTGCAAAATCATCATGCCGTTCGCGCAATGCGATGTAGAATTCGCGAAAACGCGCTGGAACGCATTTAGTCTTGCTCAATCAACGCGAGCAAAGCCACATTGATGCACTGCGGCGCCAAGTCTTCGCCTTGTTTTCGGCAGAGTTCCAGCGCCTGCTAACGGGCATGGCTCGCGCATCGTTCGATAATTCACAATCCTCAGAGAGTGCTGCGGAACCTGACGTCTCGGGTGCCGAGCAGACACGGCGATCCGTGCTGCTCGGTGCGCTCGCGACGACAGCGTGCCTCGGCTGTTCCACCCAGGCCGGCGCAGGTGAGGATCCGCCCGGCTCGGATGAGCGGCCGCAGAAAGGCGACCTGCTCGTTTTCTCCGAAGGTGACCAGGAGGGAAAGCTCATCACCGCGGCCGATCTCAAGGTCGGCGCACCGCCGGTCCATGCCTGGCCGAAGGACCCCACCTCAGCGGTGGTGCGCAGCGCCTCACGGCTCAACGAGATCCTGATCATCAAGCTTGATCCCGCCGACCTCGACGAGAAGACCCGCGCGCGGGCCGTCGACGGCATCATCGCCTATTCGGCAATCTGCTCGCATGCGGGCTGTCCCGTCACCGCCTGGGTGAAGAGCGATGTCGGCGACAAGGAGGTGTTCAAGTGCATGTGCCACAACTCCGAATTCGATCCCCGCGCGGGCGCGCAGGTCGTGTTCGGGCCGGCACCGCGGCGGCTTGCAGCGCTGCCGCTGGCGCTCGCTGACGGATCGCTCAGCGTCGCCGGCAATTTCATGGGAAAGGTAGGTGGCACACAGCCAGGATGATGGACGGTTGCGGGCTGGGCCCGCGTCACGAACGGCCGCCTCCGCCGAAGGGCGGACGACGGGACGAACGACAAGAATTCACAACAAGAATTCAAGCGGATGAAAAAGGGGAACGTCCATGAAACTCTCCATGACCAGGAAGCAATTCTACCTGTCCGGCTTCGTCGCCTTCACCTGCCTCGTTTCGACTGCCGCGCTGGCTGGCCCGATCGAGAATTATTCGCCCGTCACTTCGCAGCGGCTCGAAAATCCGGAGCCAGGCAATTGGATGCTCTACCGGCGCACCTATGACGGGCAGGGCTTTAGCCCGCTCGACCAAATCAATACCTCCAACGTGAAGAACCTCGCACCGGTCTGGACCTTCGCCACAGGCGTGGTCGAAGGCCATCAGGCACCGCCGATCGTCAACAATGGCGCGATGTTCGTGACGACCCCGATGGGGCAGGTGATCGCGCTGAATGCGAAGACCGGCGACGAGTACTGGCGCTACAAGCGGCAGCTTCCTGACGATCTGTTCCAGCTGCATCCGACCAACCGCGGCGTCGGCCTCTGGGAGGACAAGCTCTACCTCGCCACCACGGACGACCACGTGGTCGCGCTCGATGCCAAGACCGGCAAGGTGCTGTGGGACACGAAGGTGCAGGACTACAGGAAGGGCCAGTACCTGACCCTGATGCCATTGATCGTTGACGGTAAGGTCATCGTCGGCGGCTCCGGCGGCGAGTTCGGCGTGCGTGGCTATATCGTGGCTTATGATGCCAAGGATGGCAAGGAGCTGTGGCGGACCTACACCATCCCCGGTGAAGGCGAGCCCGGTCACGACACCTGGCAAGGCGACGACTGGAAGAACGGCGGTGGGTCGGCCTGGATGACAGGCAATTACGACAAAGAGACCAAGACGATCTATTGGGGTGTCGGCAACGCCGCGCCGTGGCCGGGCGACTCGCATCCCGGCGACAATCTCTACACGTCATCAGTGCTCGCGCTCGATCCCAACACCGGCAAGATCAAGACCTATCACCAGTATCACCAGAACGATTCCTGGGATTGGGACGAGGTCGAAGCACCGATGCTGATCGACCTGCAACGCGATGGCCGCAACATCAAGAGCCTGGTCCATCCGGGACGCGACGCGATCTTCTGGGTGCTCGAGCGCACGCCGACCAAGATCAATTACGTCGCCGGCTGGCCGTTCGTCTTCACCGACGTCTGGAAGGGCATCGAACCCGAGACCGGCAAGCCGATCGTCGACCCCGCGCACAAGCCGGTCATGGGCAAGCGCGTGGAGTTCTGCCCGTCGCTGTGGGGCGGCAAGGACTGGCCATCGGCGGCCTACAGCCAGAAGACCGGCCTCGTCTACGTGCCCGCCAACGAGAATTTCTGCGGCGGCTTTACCGGCGAGAAAGTGCCGCTCAAGCCGGGCGAGCTCTGGCTCGGCACCAAGCCGGAAGATATCGGCCTGAAGACGAAGCCGGGTGCGGATCATTTTGGCGAGCTCCAGGCCTGGGATCCCGCAACCGGTAAGAAGGTCTGGCAGCACAACTTCCCAAAGTCGCAACTGTTCGGATCGGTCACGGCGACCGCGGGCGATCTCGTCTTCGTTGGGGGGACCAACGACCGCTATTTCCGCGCCTTCCACGCCAAGACGGGCGAACTGTTGTGGGAGCAGAAGACCAACTCCGGCATCGTGGGCATGCCGGTGTCCTACGAGATTGACGGCACGCAATACATCGCGATCCAGTCGGGATGGGGCGTCGACGCGCAGCGCATCCAGGATGCGCTCGTGACCAACAACATCGGCATCGAAGCCAACGTGCCGCAGGGCGGCGTCATCTGGGTCTTCGCGCTGAAGAAATAGCTCCGCGGGCGGATCGACAGAAGCGGAGCAGCAGGGGGGTGGCGACTGCGGCGGACGGCAACGTCCGCCGCATTTTGTGTGGGCTCTTCCTTCTCCCCTTGTGGGAGAAGGTGGCGCGAAGCGCCGGATGAGAGGTTCTATCCGCGCGCTTTCATCGGGAGATTGACGCGCAGAGGCAGACCCCTCACCCAAGCGAGTGCGCATCGACCAGCGTCGCTGCCCTCTCCCACATCCGCCTTCGCCACGGCTTCGGCGGACAAAAGCGGAGACGGCGCATCAATGCGCAGGCGCCAAACCACTACTTCCCCTCGCGCTCGACCTTGTCCTTTTCCTTCTGGTTCATCTCGCGAATCTTGGGATCGGGGTTGTGCTGCCCGGTGGTCTGGTTGGTGGAGGCGGGCGGGGCGTTGGCGTTGGGCAGCGAATTCTGGTCGGGGCCGGTGGGGCGCGTGGCCGTGGTCGGCGGCGTCGTGCTGCTCTGGGCGAATGCGCCCGCGGCAGTCAAAAGAAAGGCGCCCGACAGCGAGACTGCGAGCGCCTTTGAGATGTTGGTCATCGATCTGCTCCTGTCAGATCGATGCAAACGGCGCGAGGCCGCTTCTGTTCCGCGGCTTACGCCTCCAATTGCTTGCCGATCGGAAGCGAGCGGATGCGCTTTCCGGTCGCCACGAAGATCGCGTTGATCAGGGCCGGCGCGAACGGGGGAACACCGGGCTCGCCGACGCCGCTCGGCGGCGTGTCGGGTCCGGGCGGCACGACGTAGACGTTGGTCACCACAGGCGAGTCGTCCATCCTGACGACCTGGAAGTCGTCAAAATTCTTCTGCTGCACCTTGCCGTCCTTGAAGGTGATCTCGCCGTATTTGGCAAGGCTCAGCCCCATGATCGCCGCGCCCTCGATCTGCGAAGCGATGCGCTCGGGGTTGACGTAGGTGCCGCAATCGATCGCGGTGTCGACCCGCGGCACCGTCAGCTTGCCCTTGTCGTCGACGGCCACCTCGACGATGGTCGCGATGTAGCTGACGAAGCTGCGGTGCACGGCGATGCCGAGACCGTGGCCCTTCGGCACCTTTCGGCCCCATTCACCCTTCTCGGCGACCAGTTCGACCACCTTGCGCAGGCGCGCGGTATCGATCGGGTAGCTGTCCTGGGGCTCGCCGTAATTCCAGAGGTCCTTCACGTTGGGCTTGACGATGCGAGGCGAGCCGATCAGCTCGAGCAGCATGTCCTTCTGGTCGCGCCCTGTTGCCTGCGCGATCTCGCCGACCATCGACTGGACGGCGAAGGCGCGCGGGATGTTCGAGACCGAACGGAACCAGCCGATGCGGGTGAACGCCGCGGCTTCCGGGTTCTCACAAGAGATGTTCGCGATCTCGAACGGCATATCGACCAGGCCCATGCCGATCTCGAACGGCGCCTGATGCACCGTGCCGGCGGCAAAGGTCGAGGCGATGCTGGGAGCCACGCTGCGATGGCGCCAGGCGATCACCTTGCCGCTCTTGTCGAGGCCGGCCTCGATCCGTTCGACCGAGACGGTGTGCAGGAAGCCGTTGTGGATGTCGTCCTCCCGCGTCCATTGCACCTTCACCGGCGCGCCGAGCTCTTTCGAGAGCAGCGCGGCTTCGAGCGCAAAGTCGCATTTCGACTTGCGTCCGAACCCGCCGCCGAGCAGGGTCACGTTGACGGTGACGTTGGCCTCGGGAATGTCGAGCGTCTTGGCGACGTCCTCGCGGGTGCCGCCGGGGCTTTGCACCGGCGCCCAGATCTCCGCCTTGTCGCCCTTGACGTCCGCGACCGCCACCGGCGGCTCCATGGAGACATGGGCGAGATGCGGGAGGTAGTACTCGCCGACGATCACCTTGTCGGCGCTCTTCAAGGCAGCGTCCGCATCGCCCTCCTTGCGCAGCACGAGGCCGGGCTTGCGCGACGCTTCCTCGAGCTCCTTGCGGTAGGCGACCGAGTCGTATTTGCCGTTGGGGCCGTCGTCCCAGACCAGCTTCAAGGCGTCGCGGCCCTTGATCGCCGCGCCGGTGTTGCGCGCGATCACCGCGACGCCCCCGAGCGGCTGGAACTTCGACGGCCATGGCCAGCCGCGAACCTGCATCACCTTCTCGACGCCGGGGATCTTCAAGGCCTCTTCCGGCTCGAACTTGACCAGCTTGCCGCCGGTCACCGGCGGGCGGGCGATCACGGCATATTTCATGCCCGGCAGCCGCACGTCGGCTCCATAGCGCGCCTTGCCGGTGGTGATGTCATGGAGATCGACGATGCCGATCTCGCCCTTGCCGAGATAGCGGAAGTTCTTGGGGTCCTTCAGCTTGAGGCCCTCGATGCTCGGCACCGATTCCTTTGCGGCGTCGGCAGCAAGCTCGCCGAAGCCGAGCTTGCGCCCGCTGGCGCTGTGCACGACCTCGTGGTTGACCGCCTTGACCTCGGTCGCCGGCACGCCCCAGCGCTTGGCTGCGGCCTGCTCCAGCATGGTGCGGGCGGAGGCGCCGATCTGGCGCATCGGGATCAGATAATGCCGCGTACTGCGCGAGCCGTCGGTGTCCTGGTTGCCGAATTTGACCTCGTCGCCATGGGCCTGCTGCACCTTGACCCTGGACCAGTCGGCCTCCATCTCCTCGGCCACGATCAGCGGCAGGCTGGTGCGCACGCCGGTGCCCATTTCCGAACGGTGCCCGACGATGGTGACGATGCCATCCGCGCCTACCGAAACGAACACGCGCGGATCGACCACGACGCCATGCGGCATCTTGCCGGCGCCGGTCTCATAAGCGAGCGCCTGGCGCGACATCACGGGGGCGGCGAGCACGAAGCCGCCGGTGACGCCGAGCCCCTTCAGGATGCTTCGGCGCGTGACCTTCTCGACCTTGATGTGCTTTTCGAAGCCGCGCAGCTTGCCGGGATTGTCGATGAAGTTCATGTCACACCCCCGTCGATGCGAGATGGACGGCGTTCTCGATGCGCTGGTAACAGCCGCAGCGGCAGATGTTGCCAGCCATCCCTTCGCGGATCTGGTCATGCGAGGGTTTCGGGTTATCCATCAGGAGGGCCGCAGCCTGCATGATCTGGCCGGCCTGGCAGAAGCCGCATTGGGGCACGTTGAGCTGGCGCCACGCCTTCTGCACCGGGTGATCGCCGTTCGGATGCAGCCCCTCGATCGTGGTGACCTCGCGTCCGGCGACATCGTTGACGGACGTGATGCAGGCGCGCACCGCTTGCTTGTCGACGATGACCGTGCAGGCACCGCACAGCGCCTGGCCGCAGCCGTATTTGGTGCCGGTCAGTCCGGCCTCGTCACGCAGGAACCAGAGTAGCGGGAGATCCGGGTCGCCGTCCCAGCTCTGTTCCTGGCCGTTGATCTTCACCTTGATCATGATCGTGCCTCGCTCTTCATAAGCATGCCAAATTCAAAGTCCGCCGACGCCGGTCGGCGACGGTTCGTGCGTCGTCTCGCCACGTCCCGCCGTGGTCCCGCGCGGGCAAATCCCGGAGGGAGGCAGGAACTCGGATGGCGATGTCTGGATGTGCTCGATACCTCCCGTTTTCTTCTTGATTGATTGTCTTCGCGCGGCATCGTGACGGCGCGACCGTAGCAGAGATCGCTCCGACCCGGCGTTCACAGCCGGGTGTTCTCACCGGGAAAAGATTGCATCGACGGTTTGTCAAAAGCAGGGCGCGTCATCCCGCCGCCTGCTCATCGAATGGGCGCAACGAAAAAAAGCTTCGTCCGCCAGCAAGACCGAACGGACGAAGCAGTAGGCCTCAGTCGAGGGAGGGAGAACGCAGGACACCGCGAACTTCAAGCTGGAAGCGGACGGTCCTGCGCAGTCATTCAGAGACCAGGACTGAGGAGCCGATGGCCCTTACTCACGCGTGGTGCAGAAGCGGCGGCATTGCGCCGCGGGTCCGGTGCGGCTCGCTGGCGGCGACGGGCGCCAGCGAGCCGCAGATGGCGTGGCCGAGGTCTGGCGGCCGGCCAACTCGGGCAGCCTTCTCAGGCGGCCTTGGCCTTCGCCACATGGGTCGCGATCGCGTCCATCAGGGCCGGCGACAGGCAGTCATAGGGCTCGAGGCCGATCTCCTTCAGCCGCGAACGGATGCCGGCCATCTGCTCGGGCTTCACGCCCGATTCGATCACGGAGGAGACGAAGGCGGCGAATTGCGGCGCCTGCGAGCCCTGCTCCTGGAACAGTTCGGGATGGATGAAATCGAGGCCGTAGAACGGATGGTTCTTGTTCTCGATCCGGCCGTACATGTGCGTGCCGCAGGCCCTGCAGGCGTAGCGCTGGATCACCGCCGAGGGATCGACGATCTGGAGCTTGTCGCCGTTCTCGAGCACGGTGACGTTCTGGCGCGGCACCACGGCGACGACGGAGAAGGTCGCGCCCTGCGGCTTCCAGCACTTGGTGCAGCCGCAGGCATGGTTGTGGGCAACGTCGCCCTTGACGCCGACCTTCACCGGGTGGTCGCTGCATTTGCAGACCAGCGTGCCGCCGGCGAAGCTGCCGCTGCCTTGCTTGATGCCGTTGTCGATCGAGGGATGGAGTGCAACAGTCATGGTCGATCCTCCTTGGTGTGACGTTTTCGAGCTAGAACACGACGACTGAACGGATGGATTTGCCCTCGTGCATGAGGTCAAAACCCTTGTTGATCTCCTCGAGCTTGAGCACGTGGGTGATCATCGGATCGATCTGGATCTTTCCGTTCATGTACCAGTCGACGATCTTCGGCACGTCGGTGCGCCCGCGCGCGCCGCCGAAGGCCGTGCCGCGCCAGTTGCGGCCGGTGACGAGCTGGAACGGGCGGGTGGCGATCTCCTTGCCGGCCTCGGCGACGCCGATGATGATCGAGGTGCCCCAGCCGCGATGGCAGGCTTCCAGTGCCTGGCGCATCACGGTGGTGTTGCCGGTGCAGTCGAAGGTGTAGTCGGCACCGCCGTCGGTGAGGCCGACGAGATGCTGAACGATGTCGCCGGTGATCTTCTTCGGGTTGACGAAGTCGGTCATGCCGAACCTGCGACCCCATTCCTCCTTGGAATCGTTGATGTCGACGCCGATGATCTTGTCGGCGCCGGCCATCTTGGCACCCTGGATGACGTTGAGGCCGATGCCGCCGAGGCCGAACACGACCACGTTGGAGCCCGGCGTGACCTTGGCGGTGTTGACGACGGCGCCGACGCCGGTGGTGACGCCGCAACCGATGTAGCAGCTCTTGTCGAACGGCGCGTCCTCGCGAATCTTGGCCACGGCGATCTCGGGCAGCACGGTGAAGTTCGAGAAGGTCGAGCAGCCCATATAGTGGTAGATCGGCTTGCCCTTGTAGGAGAAGCGGCTGGTGCCGTCGGGCATCACGCCCTTGCCCTGCGTCGCGCGGATCGCGGTGCAGAGATTGGTCTTCTGGCTGAGGCAGCTTTTGCACTGCCGGCATTCCGGCGTGTAGAGCGGGATGACGTGATCGCCCGGTTTTACCGAGGTCACGCCCGGGCCGATCTCGCGGATGATGCCAGCCCCCTCATGTCCCAGGATCGACGGGAAGATTCCCTCGCTGTCGAAGCCGTCGAGCGTGTAGGCGTCGGTATGGCAGATGCCCGTCGCCTTGATCTCGACCAGGACTTCGCCGGCCTTCGGGCCTTCCAGATCGACCTCGACGATCTCGAGCGGCTTCTTGGCTTCGAAAGCAACGGCGGCACGTGTCTTCATCGGTAGCTCCTCAAATTCGCATCGGACGCCAAGAAGTAGTCTTGGCAGCCTTCGTAGCGTTCATTTCTTGCCCATGCAGGCGTCTTCAGCCTTGGTGTAGGCCTCCGTCTTCTCCTCCTTTTTCGAAGGACGCTGCCGGCCCCAGGCTTCGGTGGAGCGCGCGCGGAGATAGACATAGAGGTCGTCCATGTAGCAGGCGACGTTCGGGTTGTCGCCGAACGCCGGCATGACGTTCTCCTGCGCGGTCGAGATGTTCTTGCGGCCGGAGGCGACCACGCCGAGGAAGTCGCCGTAGCTCATCGACTTGACGGAATCCTTCAGCGCCGGCGCGTAGGTCGATCCCATGCCGTCGGGGCCGTGGCACACATGACAGTCCGAGTGATAGCGGCGGTATCCGGAATAGGTGAACCAGTCCACGGTGCCTTCGGCCGAAATCTTGTAGGTGGGATTGCCCTCCTTATCGAGCCACTTTCCGTCCTCTTCCTTCTTCACGGCGGCCGGATCGCCCGGGCCCTCCGCGGCCGCAATTCCTCCGGACGCAACCAAGAGCGTCGCAGCAATGACAAAGCAGATTTTACGCAAGAGCTTTTCCCTCGGCCGGCATTCGGTGGAGACGAGCCGGCGCGTGGAGCGATCCACGCGCCGGAGCGATGCTGACGGATTTAGTTCGGCAGCGAGAACACGGTCAGCGTACCGCCGAGCGCCGTGTAATTGCTGAGGGCGGCGTAGCCGCCGACGGCACCGAGGCCTGCGGTCGGATCGGTCAGACCTGCCGCCAGACCGATGCCGGCCCAGCCACCCACGCCGGAGAGCACGGCAACGTACTGCTTGCCGTTGTTCTCATAGGTGGTGACGTTGCCGATGATGCCGGAGGGAGTCTTGAACTTGTAGAGCTCCTTGCCGGACTTGGCATCGACCGCCTTCAGGTAGCCTTCGAGCGTGCCGTAGAACACCACGCCGCCGGCGGTTGCGAGCGCACCCGACCAGACCGAGAACTGCTCCTTGTTCGACCAGACGATCTTGCCGGTCTTGCCGTCCCAGGCGATGAAGTTGCCCATGTGGCTTTCACCCTGCGGCGGATACATCGAGAGCGTCGCACCCACATAGGGCTGGCCCGCGGTGTAGCTCACCTTGAACGGCTCGTAGTCCATGCAGACGTGGTTGGTCGGAACGTAGAACAGCTGCGTGTCCGGCGAGTAGGCTGCCGGCTGCTCGTCCTTGGTACCGAGCGCGGCCGGGCAGATGCCCTTCACGTTGACGTCCTCGCCGGCCTTGTCGGTCGAGGCCGCGTCGAGCACCTTCGGGCGGCCGTAGGTCGGCGAGTTCTTGTCCATGTCGACGCCGGAGGTCCAGTTCACCTTCGGATCGTATTTTTCGGCGACCAGCAGCTCGCCGTTCTCGCGATCCATCGTGTAGGCGAGGCCGTTGCGGTCGAAATGGGTCAGGAGCTTGCGCGGCTGGCCGTTGATCTGCTGATCCGTGAGGATCATCTCGTTGACGCCGTCATAGTCCCACTCGTCGTGGGGCGTCATCTGGTAGACCCACTTGGCCATGCCGGAGTCCGCATCGCGCGCGAAGATGGTCATCGACCATTTGTTGTCGCCCGGACGCTGCTTCGGATTCCAGGTCGAGGGATTGCCCGAGCCGTAATAGACCATGTTCAAAGCGGGATCGTAGGAGATCCAGCCCCAGGTGCAGCCGCCGCCGATCTTCCACTGATCGCCCTGCCAGGTCTTCAGGCTGGAATCGGCTCCGACCGGCTTGCCGAGCGCCGTCGTCTTGGCCGGATCGAACTTGATCTGGTCGTCCGGGCCTTCGGAATAGGCGCGCCAGACCTGCTTGCCGCTCTTGAGGTCGTATGCGGTGACGTGGCACTGCACGCCGAACTCGCCGCCGGAGATGCCGACCAGGACCTTGTCCTTGACGACCAGCGCGGCCGACGTGCCGGTCTCGCCCTTCGCAGGATTGCCATTGGTCGCCGACCAGGCCACCTGGCCGGTCTTGGCGTCGAGTGCGACGAGGTTGGTGTCGGCCTGATGCAGGATGATCTTGCCGTCGCCGTAGGACAGGCCGCGGTTGACGGTGTCGCAGCACATCACGGGGATGACGTTCGGATCCTGCTTCGGCTCGTACTTCCAGATGATCTTGTTCTCGTTGGAAAGGTCAATGGCGTAGACCTTGTTCGGGAATGGCGTGTGGACGTACATGACGTTGCCGATGATCAGCGGGCCGCCTTCATGGCCGCGCAGCACGCCGGTCGAGAACGTCCAGGCGACCTGAAGCTTGCCGACGTTCTGAGCGTTAATCTGGTTCAGCTTGGAATAGCGGGTGTTGGCATAGTCCCCCGCCGGCATCACCCAGTCCTTCGGGTTCTGCGACATCTTGATCAGCTCGTCATTGGCTGAGGCGCTGCCGACGGCGAGAGCCGCCGCGGAGCCGAGATAGGTCGCCAGTAGCACCTTGCGCATAGGTTATTCCTCCGTTGGTCTCGTTTATTGTTTCCGAAGCATTGCTCAATCACCGGGCTTCTCGTCCGGCGTCTGCTCGTGCAGGGCGGTCACGTTGGGACCAGAAACGATGCTGTGCTGTTTCCTCCTCCTGATGAGAGCCACGGGTCCACGTGCAGGAGCGGCCCGTTCTTGTTGTTCCTGCCGCAATCCCTAACGGCTTCGCCATCGGGAAACTTGCCCAAGAGAGAAGGCGGTTTGCTCGACAGCGCACGGAGGTGAAGATTTTGATTTTGCAGTAGCGAATTCAGCGGCTTCGGTGCGTCCTTGAGACCGCCTCTGCGCTCAGGTTCCCCTTGACGGCGCTGCAACTAAGGCGGAGGATTAAGTTTCAAGAGTGGCAATGGAACGATGGCGCTCGTTGCAAGAGACCGCTCAAATGCGAGGTAAACGTCACGCAATCACGGCTGAGGGCTCCGGCAGCGCTGGTTGCGATTCGCGCCGAATCTCCGGATCAAATCAGTGGCTGGATTAATGTCCGACACCATTCACACGCTCTCGACGACCGGAATGACGCCGAAGCGGCAGATCCAGAGCTGGATCGACGGGCTCACGAGCCTGTGCGGGCATTTCGACGTCGATCCGCTGGAGGCGTCCTCGCTCGAAGGTCGCATCGATTACACCACGGTCTCGCGCCTGAAGCTCTGCCAGATCGAGGTCAGCCAGCATCGCATCGCGCACACGCTGGCGCGCGCCAAAGCCAATGAACACCCGTACATAAAAATCCACTTCCAGACCTACGGCGTGTCTTATTTCGAGCAAGAAGGCCGGCACATCGAGATCAACCCCGGCGACATCATCGCCTACGACGTCTCCTGTCCGCATTCGATCATCAGTCCCGCCTTTACCCGTCACGACGTGGTGATCGTGCCGAAGGCGCTGCTGCGCGACCGCGGATTCCCGTCGCAGCGGATGCCGGCCTGCAAGTTGACCGCGAAGACGGGGACCGGGCGGATCGCCCACGATTTCGTCCATGCCACCTTCGACGAGGCGGCAAAGCTGTCGGCCAACAGCGCGGTCGGCGTTGCCGATTCGCTGATCGACCTGTTGCTGCTGCCTTTGCGCGAGGCCGACACGATGTTCGATCGTGTCGGGCCCGAAGCGATGTATGTGCGCGCGCAGTTCTTCATCCGCGAGCACTTGCGCGACCCGGATCTGTGCATCGACCAGATCTCGGCCGAGCTCGGTTGCTCCAAGCGCTATCTGCACATGCTGTTCTCCGAGCGCGGCACCACGGTGAGCGACTACATCTGGCAGGCGCGGCTGCAGAACTGCCGCCAGGAGCTCGAGGCCCACGCCGGCAAGACCATCACCGACGTCGCCTTCTCCTGGGGGTTCTCCAGCTCATCGCATTTCAGCCGGGTGTTCCGAAAATACTTCGGCGTGGTGCCGTCCTCGATCCACAAGGCCCAGCAGGCCGCGGCGAGTTCGGGCGAGCATTAGACGTTCTCAAGCGAATGCTCCACGCGAACGCTCGCATGGTGTCGCGCCTGTCAGGCCGGCATGGCGACATAGGGAATGCCGGCCACGAGCGCGACCAGCAGCACCGCGTTTCCCAGCATTCCGCTCCAATGCAGCCGGCGTAACCGACGCGCGGCCTCGGCGTCACCGGCGTCGCGCGCGCTGAGCTGGTCGTCGAACCGTTGCATGAACCAGGGGCGGCCCCAGATCGCCAGGGCCGTGATCATGCCGACGCCGAAGGCGGCAAGCAGGCGGCCGTCGAGCAGCAGCGCCACCGTTCCAATGGCGCCGGCGACGCGCATCACCAGAAAATGGGCGTTGAACATTCCGCGCAGCAACTGGGCGACGGGCTGGATATCGAGCCTCACCAGCAGGAAGGCGGGCGATGCCAGCGTGAAATAGCCCATCGGAAAGAGCAGGATGATCATAACGGCGACGGCGACTGCATCCGGTGTCATGCGATCGACCTTCCTTGTCCGCAGAGGCGCACAATCATAGCGGGAAAATGCGCCTCCGACACTAGGCTTTGGTCGGACTCCGGTCGGGGTGGGAGCAGCCGGCGTGCCGGCCATGGCTCCAAGTTCAGGCCGGCTCGAGGCCGAGCGCCTGCGCGCTCTCGATCCAGATCGGCAGCTCGCGCTGGTACAGCGCGTTTGTTTCCTTGAATCCGATCGCGGGTTCGAGCACGAAGGTCGCGAGAACCTCCTTCACCTTCGGATCATTGTTGGCGGCGACGCAGAGTTCGGCGATGCGATCGACCACCGGCTGCGGCGTCGCCTTGGGCACAGCCCAGCCGGTGAACCCGCTCACGGTGAAGAATTTCGACGTCGCGCCCTGTTCCGGCAGCGTCTTGACGTTCGGGATCGCCTCGACCTTCTTCGAATGCACGGCGAACACCGTGCCGCGGTCGCTTTGCAGCACCGACTGCGCGGCCGTGTAGCTGCCCATCGCGGCATCCAGGGTGCCTTCCAGCATTCCCGTCCACATCGGCGCCTCGCCGCGGTAGTGCACCGGCTCGATGTTGAGGGCGTACTGCTTGTTGAGCTCGTTGATCGTCATGTGCGGGGCCGAGCCCGCGCTGTAGGTGCCGAAGTTCACCTTCCCGCTCTTGCGCGCGAAGGCGGCGAAATCCTCCAGCGTCTTGACCCCGGTCTTGGGGTTCGCGACCAGCAACAGGCCCGCGCCAGGAATGACGCTGACGAGCGTCAGATCCTTGTCCATGTCGTAGCCGGGATTCTTCATCACCACCCGGTTCATGATGTAGGTGGTCGAAATCGAGCACAGGATGGTGTGGCCGTCGGGCTCGGCGCGGGCGACCTCCGCCGTGCCGATCGCGCCGGCGGCGCCGGGCTTGTTCTCGATGACGACGGTCTTGCCGACCTGCTTGGAGATGAACTCGCCATAGGCACGCGCGAGCAGGTCGGTCTGGCCGCCGGCCGGATAGCTGCAAATCATGCGAATCTGCCGCGCCGGCCAGCTGCCTTGCGCGGAGGCGCTACGCGAAACGAACGGCATTGCGAATGCGCTGGTACCGGCGGCGATGAAGTGGCGGCGATCGAGCTTGGCGGACATGATTCTCTCCCGGATTTTTGCCGAACCTACTGCATCAGGCCGTCGCTGCCATGCGCCGCAGGCGAGACAGATTGGCGCATTCGATTGGCTTGCGCGGTGCCTATTCGCTGATCACCCGGAGGTTCGTGCCTTCTGTATCAGCCACGGCCAAACGATCTCCGTCAGGGCTACTGCGATAAGACCGAACGTGCCGCCGATCAGCACGTTGACAATGCGCTCCTCGGCGATCCCGCTGGCGCCGCCGGCAAAGGACGCCGCCAGCGCGATAAAGAAGCAGCGCAGGCCGAAGCCGACGACATAGCGGGAGAACGAGATCAGCGTGAGGGTGGCTGCGAGAACCGCCACTGCGTAGCCGATGCGGCTTTGCGGCAGGGCAAGGCCTGTGACAAAGCCCAGCGGCACGCCGAGAAAAGCGCCGATCGCGCGCTGCTTCAGCTTGTCGGTGGAGGCGGCGAGATCGCCGACGACGACGCTTGCGGCCGACCACATCACCCATTGCCCCTGCGCGAGGTCGAGGATCTCGACCAGCGCTGCTGATGCGAACACCGCCATGGCGGTCGCGAGCGCGGGTAGAAACCACTCGGCGGCGGCTGGCCCGAACGAAGCCACCCCGGTGCCGCCGTGCCGCCGCTGGTCATAGATCTGGATGGCACAGACCAGCGCCAGCGCGACCGGAGAGGAAACGATGATGACGCCGGCGTGGCGTAGCGCCTCGGACGGACTGAGACCTTCCCGCACCTCGCAGGCGAGATAGACGGCGGGGATGAACACCCAATTGCCGAGTGTGCGGAAATGCTCGCCATGGCGCGTCCCCGCCACCGCAAGGAAGCCGGCGAGCGCCGTCAGCGCTACGAAGAGCGGCTTGATCGGAGCGGCCAGAAACAGCGCGGCAAAGGTGACGAGAATGGCAAGGTAGTGCCACGCGACGATTTTTGGCGCCAGACGCAGCCGCAGCGCCGGAATGAGCAACGAAACCGCGACCAGTCCGAGATTGAGCAACGCCGTTTCGCGCGCGATGAAATAGGCGGCGACGATCGGGCCGACGACGATCAGCGCGCGCGAGAGCTCGCGGGTCTTGATCTCGCGGGCGAGGAGGTCGCGCAGGTTGCTGGCGATGGCCGGGGAATTCACGGGGCACCGATGGGCGAATGAAATGCCAAGGATAGCACGGAATGACGCAGAACTTTGCGTATGGCCCGATGGCCTCGCCATACCCCCGCTGTCATCGCCCGCCTAGTGCGCAATTGCGCACAGGGGCGGGCGATCCAGTATTCCGTGACGGTTGTGATTGACCCGTTGGGCCGCGGCGTACTGGATGCCCCGCCTTCGCGGGGCATGACAGCGGAGTGCACGGAGGTGCTGCCGCTCGCCACGATCAGCTCTACCGCTGGATGATCTTCGTCCAGACGTCGCCGAGGATCGCGGGCTCGCGCGGCGGCAGATAGGTCAGGCCGGCCTGCTTGCCGAATTCGGCGATCCTGCCTGAAGCCGTCAGCTCCGTCAGCGCCTTGTTGACGGCCTCGATCAGCGCGCCATCGCTGGCGAGCCCGACATAGCCGCGATTGGCGCCGATCGGATAATAGTAGCCGGACGCCCTGATCGCCGTGTCAGGGTGCGCGGCGCGATGGGCATCGAAGCGGGCAAGATCGATCAGCGTCGCGTCATGCTCGCCGCGTTCGAGCGCGCCGAGGAGATCGTCGCGGCCGGGGACGAGGTGCGTGATGTTGTCGATCAGGCGGCCCTTGTCGAAGGTCATCAGGATCGCGTCGCCGAGCGAGCCGCTTTCGACGACGAGACGAAGGCCGGCGAGATCGCCGATGTCGCCGATCTTGCGCCGCGGCGCCTTCGGCCCCAGCACCACCGTCATCGGCGAATAGATGTAAGGCTGGCTCGGCGCGAGCACGCCGAGCGGGACGCGACGCCGCCGATCGTCGCGCGTGGCTCCGGCGAAATCCGGCAGGCGCGCCGTCTTCATCCCGGGTGCGACGAGCGAGTCCTGCGTCAGCGCGTAGCCGCCGACGAGCGAGCAGCGCCCGTCCGAGAGCAGCGCGTTGGCCTCGAGCGGCGGGCTCGAATCCTCGTCCAGCTTGCTCTCGAACCACTGGATCTTCAGCGGGCGTCCCAGCCGCTCGGCGATCGCCTGCGCCAGCAGCACGTCGAAGCCGGCATCCGGCTTGCCGCGGTGATGCACCGAGAGCGGCGGCCGGTCCTCGTCGAGACAGACCTTCAGGGGATCGTCGGCCGCGAGAGCGACCGACGCCATCGTGGACAGAAAGGCTGCCACGCTCCAGGCAACACGCCGGCTCCTCATGGCTTTCTCCGGCTGGAGACGAAGGCCCAGAGGTTGCCGATCTCGTCGTCGCTGAGGATGTCGCCCCAGGGCGGCATCTTGTTGTTCTTGCCGTTCTTGACCGTGGTGACGAAGCGCGTCTTGTCGTCGGGGACGACGCGCAGGTCCGGCGTGATGGTGCCGGAGTTCATCAGGTTGGGACCGTGGCAGTGCGAGCATTTTTCGGCATAGGTCGACTTGCCGTGGTCGATCTGCGCCTGCAAGGGATTGCCGGTTGCGTCATCCGCAGCGCGAACGGTCGCCGCAAGCGCGACCGTCAGCACCGCGACGGTGGCGATCGTCGCCACCGTCTTGTGTGATACGTCTATCAGCATCGTGCCGTGGTTACTGCTTGACCGCAAAGACCCACAGCGAGCCGCCGGGCGGCACGTTGGCAAGCCGCTCGTCGCCGGAGAACAACGAGTAGACGCCGCCATAACCGCTGGTCACCGCGACGTATTGCACGCCGTCCTGTTGCCAGGTCACCGGCTGTCCCTCGATGCCGGACCCGGTCTGGAACTGCCAGAGCTTCTTGCCGGTGTCGGCGTCGAAGGCCTCGAACTCGCCGGTCAGCTGACCCGAGAACACGACGCCCCCGGCCGTCGACAGCACGCCCGAGAAGCGCGGAATGTCGCTCGGCGCCTCCCACTTGGCCTTGCCGGTCATGGGGTCGATGGCCTTGAGGTAGCCGCGCGGACCATCGTCGAACTGCCAGGGATCGGACAGGTCCATGCCGAGATACCATTCACCCTGCTTGAAGGTGACGGGCTCCGCCTTGTACTTGCCGCCGAAATTGAGCGTGTTGGCATAGGCGAGGCCGGTCTGCGGATTGAACGACATCGGCTCCCAATTCTTGCCGCCGAGGATCGACGGATAGACCGTGACCTTCTTGCCCTCGCGCGCGTCCTTGGAAACGTCGGTCTCGACCGGGCGTCCGGTCTTCATGTCGATGCCGGTCGCCCAATTCACCTTCACGTAAGGATTGGCGGCGAGCAGCTTCCCGTTGGTGCGGTCGAGCACGTAGAAGAAGCCGTTGCGGTTGGCATTCATCAGCGCCTTGGTCGGCTTTCCCTCGACGTTCACGTCGGCGAGCACCATCTCGGCCACGGCGTCGTAGTCGAACGGGTTGTTCGGCGAGAATTGGTAGTGCCACTTGATCTTGCCGGTCTTGGGATCCATCGCCAGCACGGAGCAGGTGTAGAGATTGTCGCCGGGGCGCACCGCCGAGTTGAACGGGCCGGGATTGCCGATGCCCCAATAGACCGTGTTTAGCTCGGCGTCATAAGAACCGGTGATCCAGGTCGAGCCGCCGCCGAGCTTCCAGGTGTCGCCCTTCCAGGTGTCGCCGCCGGGCTCGTCCGGCGAGGGGATCGAGTGGGTCCGCCAGAGGTGCTTGCCCGTTGCCGGATCCCAGCCGTCGATGAAGCCCCTCGTGCCGAATTCGGCACCGGAGATTCCTGTGATGACGACGCCGTCGGCAACCAGCGGGGCCACCGTCATCGAATAGCCTTCCTTGATGTCGGCCGCCTTCTGCCGCCACAGCTCCTTGCCGTTCTTGGCGTCGAGCGCGATCACGTGCGCGTCGAGCGTGGTGCGAAATACCTTGCCGTCGAAGAGCGCGGCACCGCGGTTGATGATGCCGCAGCAGACGATGCGCGGGGTCTCGGCGGGGTACTCGACCTTGGTCTTCCAGATCTGCTTGCCGGTCTTGGCATCGACCGCCATCGTCGCGTTGTGCGAGGTCACGTAGATTACGCCCTGGTACACCAGCGGCTGCGATTCCTCGCTGCGATCGTCGTTGAATGAATAGTTCCAGACCGGGACGAGGTTCTTGACGGTGTCCTTGTTGATCTGCTTCAGCGTCGAGAAGCGCTGGAGATTGTAGCCCATTCCATAATTGAGAACGTTCGACGTGTCGGTCACACCCTTGACCAGCTGCTCGGTGGTTTGTGCATTTGCACAGGTTGACGCAAGCATGACGAGGCTCGCGGCCATCGCAAAGCGTTTCATCCGTTCCTCCCAATATGCGCGCCTTTTGACGCCGCGACTGCAACACTCTGTCGGAAACCAAAACGCGTCAATACGAAAGTCGAATGTGTCGTGCCGATATCGTTGGCGGTCACCTGACGGAAACCTGACAAGACAACTCGAACTTGTGCGCAGACGCTGAGAAATTCCGCGACGCGAAGGTTGTGGCGCGCGCAAGTTGCAGGTCGGGACTTGAACCGAGGTCGGCTTGTGGATTTATGTCGGCTCTGCCCCCATCGATCCGGGGGCTCTAGGTCAGGGAGGTCTCGATGATTTCGGCTCGCTCAATTGCCCTTGCACTTGTGATTGCACTGTCCGCCGGTCCGGCTTGGTCGGCCTCCGCCAATGCGGTCAAGATGTTCGACACCGACAATGACGGCACGCTTGATCTTCCCGAAGTGAAGAAGGCCGCCGCCGCCACGTTCGCAAAGCTCGATCCCGATCACGACGGCACGCTCGATGCACGCGAATTGCGTGGACGGTTGAGCGCGAAAGAACTCGCCGCCGCCGATCCTGACCGCGACGGGACCCTCACCCTCGACGAATATTTGTCGGTGGTCGAGCAGCGCTTCAACGCAGCGAATCCCGACAAGGACGGAACGCTGGACGCGAAGGAGCTGAACTCGCGCGCCGGTCGCGCGCTCGTGCGATTGCTCCGGTGAACGCCGCGATGGAACGGACATGACGGGCGCAATGTTTGCGACCATTCCGGTCTGACGCTCGGGAACATCGGGCCGCTCGGCCTGTTTCTCCGCATGTCCTGCCGTCGCCGGGGCTGCGCGGCGGGAGAAGAGGAGATGCAGATGAACACGAAGCGTTCCATTCTTGCTGCCTGCGCAATCCTGACGCTGAGCGCCGGGATTGCGGTCGCCGGCCCGTGCAACACCGGCAGCGCCAGCACTGACAAGGATGCGGGTTCTGGTCCGGTCACCGTGGGCTCCGCACAATCGCACACGTCCGGCTCGGCGAGCGATACCAGCCAGCATCCGCCGACCAGCACGATGAATCGTGCCAGCGGTGAATCGCCGGCATCGTCAGAGGATGCACAGCGGCAAATGCAGAGCGAGCCGACGGCGGCTCAGCGCGCCGCAGGCGCCAAGCCGAATGCGGAAATGGCCGACAAGGGCTGCTGACGACACCCTTGTCGATTCGACGCGCGGTGCGTTGCACAAGGCAGTGTCTCGCTGGTCGTGCTTGACCAAGAGGGAACTTGCTTTGTCCGAGAGAGAAATGTGGCCGCGAAGAATCGGCACAGACGCGCTCGGCAGACGAATCGAGGCTTGAACTGCCCTTGAGGCAGCCCTAGGTTTTTCGCCGCGCGATGTCGCGCTCAATACCTTGGGAGACCCGAATGGCTTGGAAAGCTCCGAAGATCGTGGAAGTGCCGGTCGGCATGGAAATCAACATGTACGCCTGCGCTTCGCGCAAGTAAGACCGACGACCTGCTGCGGCTTCGATGGCGAACGCCGTCGTCGCCGTGGCAGTGTCGGATCAACGCCTCGCCGTGCTCTGTGCTTTGCGGATCGACACCAAAGCCGCATGTGCAGGAGCTTCAATTCTCTTCCGCAAAATCTCGACCATGCTCCGCGTCAGTGTGTTACGCTGGTGCTCGGTCAGCGCTGCTGCCGCATCACAGCGGCGCGCGCCTTTGGGGCACGGCATGGGCGGCAGAGCCTGCAAGTTCTGGTTGGTGATCGGGTGCGCGATCGTGCTGGCGCCGGCACGCACCAGCGCCGAGGAAGGCTTTGATACCGAGCACATCTTCGGCTTCATGATCGGGACCGATGTCGGCAATGTCGGCGAGCGCGAATTCCAGAGCCAGACGACGGGGCGCTTCGGCAAAGGCGGGGTGGCCTATCGCGCCCTCGCGCAGGAGCTCGAGATCGAGGTGGTGCCGCTGCCGAATTTTCGTATCGAAGTCGGCGGCACCGCCAGCTTGCACGACATCACCGGCGTCCCTGACATCGACGATCGCCGCCAGTTCAACTTCCAGGGCGTCTCGCTCGACCTGCGCTATCGCCTGCTCAACCGCGAGCGCGCGCCATTCGGCCTGACGATTGCTGCCGAGCTTCACGGCGACCGCATCGACGAGACCAGCGGCGCGAAAGGGCGGATGTACGGCACCGAATTCACGCTCGCCTTCGACCGCGAACTGATCCCGAACTTCGCCATCGGCGCCCTCAACCTGATCTACCAGCCGGAATGGGCGCGCTTCGAGATTGGAGGGGCATCCGAGAGGAGCTCGACGATCGGCGCCGCGTTCGCCGGCCTGGTGCGGGTGCGCCCCAATGTGCTGCTCGGCGGCGAGATGCGCTACTTCCGGCAATATGAGGGCATCGGCCTCGGTGAGTTCTCGGGCCAGGCCCTGTTTGTCGGCCCCACCGCCTATTTCCAGCTCTCCGAGCACTCCCGGCTCACCATGAGCTGGAGCCTGCAGGCCTGGGGGCGCCCGGCCGGCTTAGGCGGCAATCTCGATCTCGTCAATTTCGAGCGGCATCAGGCGCGATTGGTGTTCGGCGTGAATTTCTAGCGCGGAAGGTCGTCATACCCAGGCTTGTCCCGCCTGCGCGGCCGAAGCCGCTTCGGCGAGGCGAAGGCCCACGCATCCACGTTCTTTGTTCCACGAGGCAAGGCGTGGATGGCCGGGCCAAAAGTCTCGGCCATGGCGAGGCTTCGGCGCTTTGAAACTTCCCCCTCCTTGGGGCGTAGCTCCATGTGCTAATCTCTGCATGGCCCCTTGCGAGAGGATCCCGGCATGAACCCGATTGACCTGGTGGTGACTGTGTGTGCGGTGCTCTCGCCTGCGACCTGCGAAGAGCAGCATCTGGTGTTCAACTATTCCGGGTCGCCCCGCCAATGCGTCATGGCCGCGCCGCCCTATATCGCGCAATGGATCGGCGAGCATCCGAAATGGCAGGCCGTACGGTGGCGCTGCGAATATCCGCACCCGAACGACAAGGCGTGAGCTGCAAGAATCGATTCAAGCGCTACTTGCTGCAGTCCTTCAAATCCTTGTCGGCGATCGAGAACACCGCGTCGGCCTTGATCTCGATGTCGCGGACGATGCACTGCCGGGCATTGGGATAGCTGACCTTGGCGTCGTAGCGGCCGGGCTCGATGCCGGTGATGCGCAGCCGCTCGTCGTGGTCGACCTCCTTGTCCTTGTCGTTCAGGCACTGGTTCGGACCCCAGTCGGTCCTGCCGGCGGGGGAGAGCTGGAAGCCGGAGATCGTCTCCGTCGTGAGATTCCAGAGCCTTATGCCCTTGCTCTTGGTCTGCGCGGCGGCTTCGCCGGCAAGCGTCAACAACGCGATCAAAGCAAGAACCCCACGCATCAGCCAGTCCTCCCAAAGGGCGCCGTCATTCCCTGATCAGGCGCTCGCGGTTCTTTGCCTTGTCGAAATTCTTGGCGCGGTCAAGGCCGTTCGGTGCGATCAGCTTCGCCGAGACGAGATCGGCGCCGTCGAAATCGGCGTCGATGACGATGGCGCCGGTCAGATCGGCTCCGCCGAGTTGGGCGTTTTTCAGTGATGCGCCGCTCAGATCGGCGCCCCTGAGGACTGCGAATTCGAGGTCGACGCGCGACAAATCGGCGTTGCGCGCGTTCAGCCGTTCCAGCTTGGCGGATCTCAGCACCGCGCGCATCAGCCCCATCGACTGGTTGCGCATATCGGCGCCAAGATGCGCGTCCGCGATCGAGGCGCCGACCAGGCTTGCGCCGGTGAGGTCGGCAGCGATGCGCGCTCCTGACAGGTTCGCGCCGTCGAGACGCGCGCGGGCCATTTGCGAGGCGAACAGATTGGCGCCCTTCAGGCTTGCGCCGGTAAGATCCGCATCCAGCAGCCACGCCTGATCGAGGATCGCACCGTCCAGCCTGGCGTCTCGAAGTATTGTCTTGTTGAGCCGCGCGGCGCGGAGAACCGTGTTGGACAGGTCCAGCCCGGAGAGATCGAGACCCGACAGGCGTTTGCCGGTGAAATCGGCAGGCTGCTTTGGGCTCGCTTTGGCCAACATGGCCTCGACCTCCGGCCTCGTCATTTCAGCCGAGACCATCGCGGGGGAGGTGAGGTCGACGCCACGCATCATGTCCTGCGCGCCCGCCGTCATCGCAACCAGTGCGAGGCTAAGCGCTGCAAGACCAAGCGTTGCGAAGGCGACTGTCCGTGTCATCATCAGCTCCGCCGCCGGCCTAATCTAGCACGTCCGCCAGGCGAGCGGCTATGAGGCATCTCGCTCAGTGCGGTCGCCTTGAGTTCGTTGGGCGAGGCTGGCCTTGATCGCCGCAATCTCGGCCTCGCCGCGTGTGCCGCGCGGGATGCCGATAGGCACCTCGGCCACGATCCGCGCCGGTCGCGGCGACAGGAAGAACAGCCGGTCGCCCAGGCGCACTGCATCGTCCAGGCTGTGTGTCACCAAAAGCGTCATCACTGGCCGGCTCGCGACGAGCGTTGCAATCTCATCGCGCAGCCGTCCGGCGAGAGCGTCATCGAGCGATGCCAGCGGTTCGTCGAGCACGAGAATATCCGGCTCGACGGCAAAGGCGCGGGCGAGCGCCACGCGCCTGGCCAAACCCAACGAGAGTTCACCGGGATAATGGTTGCGATGCGCTTCCAGCTCCAGGATTTTGAACAGCTCGGCGAGCTTGGCATCGGCGACACCGGGTGCAGCCAGCCTTACATTCTGCTCGACCGAGCGCCACGGCAACAGGCGCGGCTCCTGGAACACCATGCCGATCCGCGCCTGCGGCGGTCGCGCGACGTGGCCTGCAAAGTCGTGGTCCAGTCCGAGGATGATGCGCAGCATCGTGCTCTTGCCGCAGCCGGACGGGCCGATCAGCACGCCGACCTCACCGGATTGCAGCGCGAATTTGACCGGTGCCAGCACCTCGTGCGTTCCGCCCGCGGCACTCCGGAAGGTCTTGCCCGTGATGTCGACCTCAAGCCGCACGGGGCCGCCACCTGTTTGCGTGGGCTTCGAACGGCTGCACCAGCAAGGTTTCGATGACGAGTACGACGGCGGCGAATGTCAGGGAATAGGCCAGCAGCCGCGGCGTGTCGAACAGCTGGAAGGCGACGCCGATCTCGAAGCCGACGCCGTTGGGCCGTCCCAGCAGCTCGGCGACCAGCACGATCTTCCACACCAGCGACAGGCCGGAGCGGGCGGAGGCCGCGATATAGGGCGCAAGCTGCGGCAGCACGACGTGGCGGAAGGCGCGCCAGCGCGGCATCGCGAACACGCTCGCCATCTCGTCGAGCGAACGGTCGAGTGCGCGCGTGCCCTCGCGCAAGGTGACGATGGCGGTCGGCAGCTTGTTGATCGCGATCGCCGCGATCGCGGCGGCCTCGGTGAGGCCAGCCCAGATATAGGCCAGCACGATCACGACCAATGCGGGCAGGTTGAGCAGCAGGATCAGCCAGGGATCGCCGAGCCGGTCGGCGAGCTTGACCCGGCCCATCAAATAGCCGATGGCGCTGCCGAGCGACATTGCCAGCGTGAAGGCGAGCGCGACGCGCGCCAGCGTGGCGCCGAGATGCAGGAACAACGCGCCGCTCGATGCTTCCGCGATCATCACCTGAAGCACCGCCGGCGGGGAGGGCAGCTTTGCGCCGCCGACGATGAGCGCGGCAATCCACCAGATCGCGAGGAACAGGGCGAACGAGAGCAGGCGCAGCACCTCAGTCTCCGGGGACCGCGTGATAGAAGGTGCCGGGGTCGAGCTCGGCTGCGGGACCGACGAGCTCGCGGCCGCCGATCTCGGCCAGCACGCGGTAGAGCACGCGCGCGTCCGTTTCCTCGTCATCGATGCTCCGGCGCGGAATGCCGTCGCGGTAGCGGTCGCGGTAGGTCTTGAGCAGGGCAGGATCGGTCGTGCCGGTGAGCGGCGCGACCTTGTCCCAGGCCGCATCCGAGGTCGTCAGCAGCTCCTTGGCCTTGCGGGTCATCGCGATGAACCGCGCGACCGCCTCCTTATGGCTCGCGGCCCAGCTCTCGTCGAAGACATAGCCGACTGCGGCGACCGCGCCTTTGGCGCCCAGCTTCGGCAAGATCTCCTCGATCCCGGCGAGGCGGCGAAAACCCTTGGCTTCGAGCTGGGCGCAGAAATTCCAGAAGTTGAGGCTCGCATCCATCTCGCCGTCCAGCGACTTGGCAGCGATCAAGGGCGGGGCGCCATAGACGATGGTTGCCTCCGACTTCAGGTCGATGCCGTCCTGCTTCATCCGCGCCTGCAGCAGCAGCCAGCTCTTGTCGATCGCCCCGCCGGCGACCGCGAGCTTGCGGCCCTTGAGGTCGGCAAGCGTCTTGATCGGCGAATTGGCCGGCACCATCACGGCGCCGAGCGCGCTGGAATAGGGATAGAAGGTGAGCTTGGCACCGAGCGCGCGCTCGCGTGACACCCACAGCCAGTCCGACAGGATGACGTCGGCGCTGCCGGCGCGCATCGCGATCTTGCCGGCCTCGGTGCTCGCGAGCTCGGTGACCTCCAGCGACAGGCCGGCCTCCTTGTCCAGGCCGGCGCTGCGGATCGCGGCCAGCTCCCACGAGAATGTTCCGGTCTTCTGCACCGCAAGGCGGATCGTGTCCGCGGCGCCGGCCGGTGCGGCCAGCGTCAGCGTCAGCGCCGTTGCGAGCGCCGATATTCGTGCCAAAACTCTCATCACCTTGTGAGCCGTTTCCTCTGACAGAGTGCTTTTCAGCACAATACGCATAGCATAGCCTTGGTCGCAACCAGCGGGAGGACGCGCATGAATCTGGCCGGACGGCTACGACCGATTGTCGCCGCGTTGACAGCGCTCGCTGCGAGCGTATGCGCGGCAGGGGCCGAAGAGGCCAATGATTATCCCACCGCGGCGCGCGCCGAATACGTCTATGGCTGCATGAAGGCCAATGGCGAGACGCGGTCCGCGATCGAGCAATGTTCCTGCTCCATCGACGTGGTCGCCTCGATCATGCCCTACGAGCGCTATGTTACCGCCGAGACCGCGCTCAGCATGTCGCAAGTGCGCGGCAATCTCGGCGTGCAGTTTCGCACCTCGGAGCAGGCCAACTCGGCGGTGAATGACCTGAGGCGCGCGCAAGCGGAAGCCGAGGTGAGGTGTTTTTGATTTACACCGTCATTCCGGGACGATGTGAAGATCGAACCCGGAATCTGCGAACCGCCCCGGAATGACCGCGAGAAACGCAGCTATGTCCCCGGCTTTTCCACGTCCCATTCATTGCGGAACACGTGCCCGTCCGTGTCCTTCGCTTCCGCGCGGAAACGCTTGGCGCCGTTGGAGACATAGGTGAAGCGCAGGTTGGGATCTTCCGAGATCGAGATGCCGCCTTCCATCGACAGCACGGGGCTGTCGTCCTGCGTCAGCTTGAGCTGGTTGATGAAGAAGGCGGGGATATAGAGCTGCGTGACCTGGTCCATCTGCAATCCGGAATTGTTGGGATGGCCGATCATGATCTGCGCTTCGCGCAACCGGCTGGCCGGACCGTCCTCACGGGCGAATTGCCGGTAGCGCATCTGGCCGAGCCGGTTCTTGGCTTCCTCCACGTTCTTTGCTGCCGGGGCCGAGCAGCCGCCGGAGGCCTTCACATAGACTTTCGAGACGTAGAGCTGGCCGTCGCTGAGCTCGGCCACGGCGTGCACGTCGGTGTAATTGTTGACGCGCACGCGGGTCGAGATTTCCGTGACATTGGCCTCCGGGCCGAGCTCGAACTTCGCGGCCATCGGTGCGGGGTTGCGGTCGATCACCAGCGTGATCGAACGGATGCGGCGGCTATCTGCGGGCGACAGCTTGCTGCGCAGCGTCACCGGCACGATGGCCGCATCCTCGGCGCGATAGGGCATCTCGATGCCGATCACCTCGGCGCCGTCGTTCATCGGCCGGTTGCTGAAGATGTCCTGCACCAGGCCCGGCCAGGGATCGTAGGCCTCTTCCGCTTGCGTCGGCACGGCGAAGGCGATGCCGAGGAGCAGGGCAATCAGGGGCAGGCGGCGTGTGCATCCCGTCATGGTCATGCTCCTCGGATCAAGCGAAGCTGATCTCCTGCCAGCGTAGCGCGCCCGCTACTCCCATTCAATTTCCGAAAATGCTGCAGTTGCGTTGCGGGCGTTGTAGTCCTCGAACAGCTGCCAGTGCGGCCGCTCCTCCGCGGCAGCCTTGTCCGCAGCGGCGCGGATCGGCACGCCTTTCTTGTTGAGTGTGCGGACGTCGGACAGCAGCGTTGACAGGTAACGCCGTTGATCGCTCAGCGCCGCAGGCCAGTCGCTCACAGGGCCGTGACCGGGAACAATGCGCAGCGCCGGGATCGTCTCCAACTCCTTCAGCGTGGCGAGCCAGCCGCGAATGCTGCCGTCCATCACCGGAATGTGGCGAAGAAAGACGAGATCGCCGGCAAGCAGGGTTTTGGTGGTCTCGTCGAACACGGTCAGATCGTTGTCGCTGTGCCCGGCCGGCCATGCCCGCAGGGTCAAGCGGCGCGATCCGAGATCGAGCGTGAGCGTGTCCGTCACGAGCAGGGTCGGCGGCACGATCTTCACGGGATCGATCAACTCGGCGCCCATGATGCGTCTGAAATTGTCGAGATAGAACGGCCCGCGGGTCGCTAGCGCCTGCGGCAGCTTGCTGTGGCCGACGAAGCTGGTTCCCTCCGCCGCGAAGGCAGCATTGCCGAAGACATGGTCGGGATGGCCATGGGTGTTGATGACATAGCGGATCGGCTTTTGCGTGCGCGCGCGCACCGCCGCCAGCAGCGCCTCGCCTTCGCGCAGGCTGCCGCCGGTGTCGATCACGGCCACCGCGTCATCTCCCACGATGAAGCCGACATTGGCGATGTCGCCCTCATTCTCGCGGCTCATCAGCGCGATGGTCCCGGAGTGTAGGAAGATTCCCGGCGCGACTTCGCTCACAGGCAATTCGGCCGTCCCGGCGCGTGCTAGCGTCGCTGCTACCAGGGACAAGGCTGCGATCACGAGAGCGATGCGAGACACTTTTCCGCCTCAGTTCAAAGTATCGGCCTCATTGCACTGCAACAAAGCAAAGCCGGCAAAAGTTGGCACACGTGGCGCGTCATGCGTTGCATGGATAACATCCAAACAAAACGAGGAGGAAGCGCGATGACGCAGGCCGGACGACATCGTCGCTGGTGGTTTTCACTCTGGATCGTGATCGCATCCTGTGCGTTCGGCGATGTCGCCTTCGCGCAGACCAACGAGACCGGCGATCTCTCGTTCGAGCTGGTCGACCCGAAGGTACTGCGCGTCTGCGCCGACCCGCGCAACCTGCCTTTCTCCAACGAGAAGGGCGAAGGCTTCGAGAATAAGCTCGCCGAGTTCCTGGCGGACAAGCTGCAGAAGAAGCTCGACTACGTCTTCTTTCCGCAAGCCACCGGTTTCGTGCGGATGACGCTGGGCGCACATCGCTGCGACGTCATCATGGGCTTCCCGCAGGGCGACGACCTGGTGCAGGGCACCAATCCCTATTATCGCACGACCTATGCACTGGTCGCGAAGACCGGCAGCGGGCTCGAGGACGTCGACACGCTGGAGGACGCGCGCCTGAAGGGCAAGCATATCGGCATCGTCGCCGGTACGCCGCCGGCGACGAATATGGCGTTGGCGGGCCTGATGGGCGACGCCAAACCGTATCCGCTGATGATCGACACGCGCTTCGACAATTCGGCGCAGGCGATGATCGAGGACCTCACTGCCGGCAAGATCGACGCCGGCGTGCTCTGGGGACCGATGGCCGGCTATTATGCGAAGAAGGCCGGCTCCTCGCTGCACGTCACGCCGCTGGTGAAGGAGACCACCGGGCCGAAGCTGGTCTATCGCATCGGCATGGGCGTGCGTCCCGCCGACCAGAACTGGAAGCGGCAGCTCAACCGCGTCATCCAGGAGAACCAGGGCGAGATCAACAAGATCCTGCTCGATTTCGGCGTGCCGCTGCTGGACGAGAGCAATCGGCCGCTCGGCGCGGAGACGGCCAAGAAGGCGCCGTGAGCCGGCCGCTAGCCGCGGCGTTCGTCGTTGCCCTGCTCGTGGCCCCGGCGTTGGCGCAGCAGCAGGAGCCGTTCGAGCCCGAGGGCTATCGCACCGACAATTATCGCGCGCCGGTGCCGGCGACGCTCGCTGGCGCGCGGGTGCTCACGACCGCGGAGGCGGAGGCGATCTGGCGCGCGAGCAGCGGCACTTTCGTCGATGTGATGCCGCGCCCGCCGAAGCCGAAGAACCTGCCTGCGGGCACGGTGTGGCGCGATGCGCCGCGCAGGAACATTCCGGGCAGCCTCTGGCTGCCGGACACCGGCTACGGCAACCTGCCGCCCGCCATGGACGATTATCTCCAGCGTGGCCTTGCGCGCGCCTCGCGCGGCGACAAGGCCGCGCTGCTGGTGATCTATTGCCTCGCCGATTGCTGGATGTCCTGGAACGCAGCCAGGCGCGCATTGGCTTACGGCTATTCCAACATCGCCTGGTATCCCGACGGCACCGACGGCTGGGAGGGAGCAAAACTTCCGACCGAGGAAGCGCAACCGGAACCGCGCCCGGACCAGTAACGATTGGGCGAAGTGCTCTGCCTGTCCCTGCGCGGGAGACGAAAGACGGTGTTACGGCTTCTGCTTCTGCAACTTCGTCAACGTGCCCGTACCGTTGGTCTCGGTCGCAGAATAGCTCACCCTGTCGCCGGCATGGACGGCGTCCAGCATCGCGGCATCCTTGGCCTTGTACTCCTGCAGCGCGCCGGCGCTGCCGGTGCTGGCGCCGACCGTTCCCTTCTGCGTCTGCTGGATCGAGATCGTGCCATTGAGCCGATCGATCCGCGTGATCATCCCGGTCATGTCGTCAGCGAAGGCGCTGGTTGCGAGCATGCCAAGGACCGCGGCGCCCGCGAACATGAATCTTGTGGTTCCCATCGAGGCCTCCCGACGTCTGGAGTTCACTTCGACAAGCCATCATAAATCGATTTGGTTCCGGCAGATAGCGCGGCGAAAGGTTAACGTTGCTGAGGCGATTGTGGGAACTTTCCGCGAGCCGTCAGCCCAACTGACGCTATTCCATTTCCTGCTGGATCACGCGTCCGAGCGCGAACAGGCGCTGGTCGATCGAGGTTGGAACCTCGCAGACGAAGCGCACCACCTTGTGGCGGTCCTCGAAGATCCGGGTCTTCCAGATCAGCTCGTTGCTGAGCGCCTCGACCTTCGCCTCGTCACGCGGTGTGGCCCCTTGCAGGGCCTGGAGCTGAATCGTCTCTTCGCGGATCTTGTCGGCGGCATCGCGCTGCTTGCGGCTGACGCGTTCGAGCCCGTTCATGACCTGGGAGCGCTGGGCGTTGAGCGTGTCGAACAGGCCGGCGAACAGCAGCCTGGCGTTCGCACTCTTGTCGGCGGCGGAACCTGCGAGAAACTCCTTCACCAGCTTTTCCGCCTCATCCAGCGGCGTCTTGCGCGCCGCCAGCTTTGCGACCAGCGCGCTGATCCTGGCGTCGTCCTTCCATCTGTTCTGGACGTCGTCGAGCGGCGGACCGGCCCACACGGCGGCCAGCGAAATCTCCGGCACCTTGGCCTGGGTGCACGGCCAGTCGGGATAGCGGGGATCGGCGGCGTGCGCCGCCGTGCTCGCAACAGCGAGCACCAGGACAGCACTGGCCAGAACTCGAACAATCATCCTTCGCCTCCCGCAGGCCCGCGTCGCGCCAGCCCGCGCGAGGGATCATAGGCCAGGATCGCGCCGATCATGAAGACGATTGTGCAAGTCGCGACCCCCGCCAGCGAGATCCAGTTGACCTGGCCATACAGCGCGAAGCGGATCAGCTCGACCGCATGGGTGAACGGATTGGCCTCGCACAGATAGTAGAGATAGGGGCTGCCCTCCTGCACCCGCCAGAGCGGGTAGAGCGCGGAGGAGGCGAAGAACATCGGGAAGATCACGAAGTTCATGACACCGGCGAAGTTCTCCAGCTGCTTGATGCCCGACGAGATCAGCATGCCGAGCGAGCCCAGCATCAGCCCCGACAGGATCAGCGCCGGCAGCACGGTGAGATAGCCCTGGGGCGGCGGGGTGATGTCCCAGAGCCAGGCGATCAGCAGGAACGCATAGACCTGGAGCAGCGATACCGCGGTGCCCGCAAGCAGCTTGCAGAACAACAGGAATCCACGCGGCAGCGGGCTGACCAGGAGCGTTCGCATGTTGCCCATCTCGCGGTCATAGACCATCGACAGCGAGGACTGCATGCCGTTGAAGAGCTGGATCATCGCCATCAGCCCGGGCGCGATATAGACCTCGTAGAGGATGTAGGTCTCGTAGGGCGGGATGATGGAGATGCCGAGCACCTGGCGGAAGCCGGCGGCAAAGATGAACAGCCACACCAAGGGCCGCACCAGCGCCGAGACGAAGCGCTCACGCTGATGCAGGAAGCGCAGGCCCTCGCGCCAGACGATGCCGCTGAGGCAGGTCATGTACTCGGCGAGCGAAAATCCCCGCGGCGCCTCGCGCGTTGTGATGCTGCTCATGCGCCGCCTCCCGGCATTACTTGCGCGCCGGTCAGGCGCATGAAGGCGGTGTTGACGTCCTGCGCACCGGCCTCGGCGACGACGCGGCTCATCGGCCCCTGCGCCAGCACCTTGCCTTGGTGCAGCACCACGAGATCGTCGCGGGGCATGATCTCGTCGAACAGGTGCGTGGCCCAGAGCACGCCGATGCCTTGCTCGGTCACGAGCTGGCGGACATGGCTGATGATGTCGGCGCGTGCCTTGACGTCGAGGCCGACGGTCGGCTCGTCGAGCAGCAAGAGGCGCGGCCGATGCAGCAGCGCCCGCGCGATCTCCAGCCGCCGCATCTGTCCGCCCGAGAGGTCGCGCACCTTGCTCGCAGCGCGATCGGCAAGGCCGATGCGGCCGAGCAGCTCGGCGCTGCGCGCCGAAGCGTCGCGGCGGCCGATGCCGTGCAGCGCGGCGTGATAGAGCAGGTTCTGCGTCAGCGACAGGTCGAGATCGAGCGTGCGCGGCTGGAACACCACCCCGAGCAGCCGCAGCGCCTCGCCGGGGCTCTTGCTGATGTCATGACCGAAAATGCCGACGCGGCCGGATTGAATGCCGAACAGGCGCGTGATCAGCGAGAACAGCGTGCTCTTGCCGGCACCGTTGAGCCCAAGCAGCGCAGTGAAGCTCGCGGGCTGTACGTTGAAGGACACGTCCGTCAATGCGCGCCGCGGACCATAGGCATGGCTGACGCCCTCGATCGACAACGCCGGGACCGTGGCCGCTCCCGGTCTCGGCGTCTGCTGCGGTTCGGCGATCGGGGCAGGGCTGGTCATGGCGCGATCGCAATGCCCCAGGGCAGTTCGCCCACCTGAATGGTCTTGATCACCTTCTGCGCGGCGATGTCGATGACGGAGACGTCGTTCGACACGCCGTTGGTGGTGAGCAAATATTTCTCGTCCGGCGTGAACGCCATGTGCCAGACCCGCTGCCCGACCAGGAGATATTTCGTCACCTTGCGCGAGGCGACATCGACTACGGCGATGCGGTTGGCGGGGCCGAGCGCGACGAAGGCGGTCTTGTCGTCCTTGGTCATGCCGATCCCGACCGGCTGGATCGCCTCCTTCCGCAGGCCCGGGATCTCGAACGTGACCTTGCCGATCACCTCGTGCTTCCCGGGGTCGATGATCGAGACGGTGCCGCCGATCTCCGAGGACACCCAGACTTCCGAAGAATCGTGCTTGTACTCGGCAAAGCGCGGCCGCGCGTCGACCAGCACGTTGGCCACGATCTGGCGCGACGACGTGTCGATGAAATGCGCCATGTTGGTCGTCTCGGACGTGTTGATCAGCGTCTTGCCGTCCGGGCTGATGGTCATGCCCTCGGGCTCGACGCCGACCTGGATATCGCCGAGCCGGGTGCGCTTCTCGAGGTCGATCACCGTCACCGTGTTGTCGTTCTCGTTCGCGACATAGAGGATCTTTCCGGCGGCATCCTGCGCGAACAGCTCGGGGTCGGGTCCGGAGGGCAGGCTGTCCACCACGCTTTGCGTCTTGGTGTCGATCACCTGGATGGTGTCGTCGTCACCGACCGCGACCATCACGAACTTGCCGTCGCGGGTGAAATCGATGCCGCGCGGACGCTGGCCGACCTTGATGGTCTTGGTCACGGTCCAGCTGTCGGTATCGATCACCGAGACCGTGTTGCTCTTCTCGTTCGAGACATAGGCGATGAAAGCATGCGCGGGCGCCGCCGCAAGCGCCAGTCCAGAGAGAAGCCCAACACGCCACATGCGCGACATCCGCGTCCTCACTTCAACTTGCATTTGCTCTCCGGGCGATCGTAGCCGAGCGTGTCGAGCTCGGAGACCTGGTGCAGGAAGCCTTCCTGCGGCGACACCGATACCACCATGCGGCCGTCGACCAGGAGGATCGGCTGGCGCAGCTGCCAATTCCAGTCGCGCAAGGTCAGCCGCGTGCCCTTGAAGGCGGCGACGGAGAAATCCGGGCCCTTGATGAAATCGGTGACCTTCTTGACCTCGCCGGAATTGGTGCGCGAGGTGGCTTCGCCGATCATGCGCACCGCCGTCCAGGCCTGCATGTCGAGCGCGGTCATCCGCCGCGCATTCAGCTTGATGAAGCGGTTCTGCATCTGGATCGCGCCCCATTGGTCCTGCGATGCGTCCCAGCTGCGCGGCACGAGGCCGGCCGAGCCGGCGACCGGACGCGGATCCCAGGTGCGATAGGGCAGATAGGCGCCGAACACCTCACTCTCGTCGGCGGCAACCAGCACGTCATAGGCCGGCGCCTGTTGCGTGAAGACAGGAATCTGGCGCTGGATCTGCGTCACGCCGCTATCGGTGCGCCGCGCGCCGCCCTTGTCCTCGAAGGTCCGCTCCTGCACGATCTTGGCGCCGAACCGCGCAGCGGTTCGCCGGAGCGCATCGGCGAACAGCCTGTCCTCGTCGTGCGAGCCGACCACCAGCAGCCAGCGCGACCACTTCTTCCACACCAGATATTGGCCGAGTGCGTCCGCCAGCATCGCGCGCGTCGGCGCGGTGTGGATGACGTTGGCACGGCAATCGGCCTCGCGCAGCCGCTCGTCGATCGCGCCGGCGTTGAACAGCAGCGTGCCGCGATCGCGCAGGGCGTCCGCGGCCTTCAGAAGCGCATCGGCGGGGAGGTCGGCGATGATGAAGCCGTTCTTCTCGGCGAGCGCGGTCGCAGCCTGCGCCACGTCCTCGCCTTCCCTGATGCGGCGCTCCTCCAGCGTGAAGCGCTGGCCGGTGAATTTCCCGGTGGTGTTGTTGTCCTCGATGGCAAGGCGCGCGCCGGCGACGCCGTCATTCTCGGCGGGCTGCTCGACCAGCGACAGCGTCGATCGGGTGCCGGCGATTCCGAGATAGCCGACGCCGACCGTGATGGGATCGGCCGCAAGCGCGCTCGTCGCCGCAAGACCAAAGCCGATCAGGCCGGCCAACCATCGGATCATGTTTCCTCCAGACGATCTCCCCGGCTTGACCGCCGGTGAAGAATTGTCTCTGCTTCAAGCATGACCAAATTGTCAGGCCATGCAACCCCGCATTTCGTCCCCGCGCGCGCACGGCCGGGAATCACGATCATGCGAGCATTGTTGGCGATCGCAGCTTTGCTGTTGACGGGCGCGGCCGCGCTCGCCGACCCGCCGAAACTCGCGGTGTTCGATTTCGAGCTGATCGACACCAGCCTGCCGGGCGAGTTCTACGGCTCCAAGCCGGAAGAGGCGCGGCTCGTACGCATCAGCGAGCAGCTGCGCAAGGAATTGGCAGAGTCGGGCAAGTTCCAGGTGCTCGACATCGGGCCGGTACGGGAGGCCGCTCGTCATGCGAACCTGCAGGCCTGCGGCGGTTGCGACCTCAAGCTCGCCGGGCAGCTCGGCGCCGATTTGGAGATCACCGGGCTCGTGCAAAAGGTCTCGAACCTGATCATCAACCTCAACATCTATCTGCGCGATGTGAAGACCGGCAACATGATCACCGCCGCCAGCGCCGACATGCGCGGCAACACGGATGAATCCTGGTCGCGCACCATGAGCTATCTCATCCGCAACCGCCTGCTGGCGCCGAATTACGGTAAGCCATGAGGTCTGCGCCTCTTCCCGCGTGCGGGGAGAGGCCGGAATTTGCGGAGCAAATTCCGGGTGAGGGGGAGTCTCCGCGAGTCCAACTCTCAGCGTCTTTGCGGAAGCAGCCCCTCACCCCAACCCTCTCCCCGTAAGAACGGGGAGAGGGGGAGGAGAGAGCAAGATCACGCCGTCAATCTTGCCGCATGCCAGTGCAGGTGATCGCTCATGAACGTCGAGATGAAATAATAGCTGTGGTCGTAGCCCGCCTGGCGCCGCAGCGTCAGCGGGATGCTGGCCTTGGCGCAGGCGGCCTCGAGCAGCTCCGGCTTGAGCTGCTCCTTCAGGAAATTGTCGGCCTCGCCGACATCGACCAGGAAGCCGGAGAACTTGGCGCCGTCCTCGATCAGCGCCACCGTGTCGTGGTTGCGCCAGGAATCCTTGTTCGGCCCGAGATAGCCGGTCAGCGCCTTGATGCCCCAGGGCACGAGCGAGGGCGCCACGATCGGGGCAAACGCGCTGGCTGCGCGAAAGCGGTGCGGGTTGCGCAGCGCCACCGTCAGCGCGCCATGGCCGCCCATCGAATGTCCCATCACCGATTGCCGCCTGGCATCGACCGGGAAGTTCTCCGCCACGAGCTTCGGCAGCTCGTCCGTGACATAGCTCCACATGCGATAGTTGCGGGCGAACGGCTCTTGCGTGGCGTCCACATAGAAGCCGGCCCCGAGGCCGAAATCATAGGCGTTGTTGGCATCGCCTGGCACGTCGGGCCCGCGGGGTGAGGTGTCGGGCGCGACGAAGATCAGGCCGAGCTCGGCGCAAGCCTTGCGGAATTCGCCCTTCTCGGTGACGTTGGCATGCGTGCAGGTGAGCCCGGAGAGGTACCAGACCACGGGCAGCTTGGCGCCGTCCGCATGCGGCGGGATATAGACCGAGAACACCATGTCGGTTCCGGTCGCCTGGCTGGCATGGCGATAGACGCCCTGCACGCCGCCATGGGATTTGTTGGTCGAGACAGTCTGAATCGTCATGCCGAAAGACTCCGTGGCATCTCACCACATCAAGATTGCAACGCTTGTATGAGCGAATTTGTGGCGTCGTCAGGCGACGCCGCTGTCGATCGCCAGCCGCACCAACTCGACCGAGGTCTTCACCCCGAGCTTCTGGCGCATGATGGACGAGGTATTGGCGACCGTCTTGTAGGACGATTGCACCAGCCAGGCGATCTCGGACAGGCTCTTGCCGGCGCTGAGCAGCCGCAGGATCTCCATCTCGCGCGCGTTCAGCTTCGACAGCGGGTTTTGCGCCAGCGTCGGCCCCGCAAAGGCGATGCTGCGCGCAATCGCGGTCGGAAGGTAGGTGCCGCCGCTCCCGACGGCGCGGATCGCCTCGACGAGGTCGTCGGGGTCGCCGGTCTTGGAGACGTAGCCCTTGGCGCCGCACTCGATCGCGCGCGCGGCGAAGGCGGGGTCGTCATTCATGCTGAACATGATGATGCGGGCCTCGGGAGCACGCTCGAGGATGCGGCGCGCGAGCTCGAATCCGGAGACGGTCGGCAGATTGATGTCGATGATGCAGAGGTCGGGACGTTCGACGATGAAGACGCACTCGCCGTCCTCGGCGTCGGCGGCCTCCAAAATCTCGATCTCGCCTTCGTCGGCCAGCACGGCGCGGCAGCCGGAGGCGACGATGGGATGATCGTCGACGATCAGAATGCGCATGGGCGTTCCTCGCGACAGCCACGTCCCCTGGAGCTTGCCTGTTCTGCGCCGCACGAGGCTGACCGGACAAGACGCGCGTCTCGTGTCGCCTCATGCAACCCGGCCGGGATTGCTGTACGCTTCCGATTAGATATCGGGCGGTTCGGCTCTGTCAACGTCATCGGACAGGCGCGGCCAACCCTTCGCGAGGCACGAGCGAGACCAATGTGGCAAAATCTTTCCTTGCGCGGGCGCATCAATCTCTTGCTGGCGTTGCTGCTGGCACTGGGGCTCGCGGTCAATATCGGCCGCCAGGTCGCCGAGGCCGGCCCGCGCGTGCAGGCCGAGGACCAGAGCGTAATCCGCCTCGCGCGCGAATTCATCGAGATGATCGTTGCGGATCTCAACGAGGCGCCCGATCCGGATGCCAGGCTGAACCAGATCGCCCGCGATCTCAGCCGCCTGCGCCATGTCAGCATCGCGCTGCACGATTCCGGTGGGAACCCGCTGACGCCGCCCCGGCTTGGCGCCGATGGCGACGCGCGGGGCCCGCCGGCCTGGTTCGTCAGCCTGGTTCATCCCGAGCAGACCGCGGTCAGCGTGCCGGTCTCAATCCGCGGCAAGCCCGGCTCGCTCGTGATCACCTCGCACCCCGACGACGAGATCGCCGAGATCTGGGACGGTATCGTGACCCAGCTCGAGGTCGGCTCGGTGGTCGCGCTCGCGCTGTTTTTCCTGATGATGAAGGTGGTCGGCCGTGCCCTGGCACCGCTGCAGTCGCTGGCGGAGGCCATGGGGAAGCTCGAAAGCGGACATTACGAGGCCCGTGTCGCGCCGGGCGGCGCGCCGGAGTTCGCCGCGATCTGCACCAGGCTCAACCATCTTGCCGCGACACTCGGTGAAGCGGTCGAGGAGAAGCAGCGCCTTGCCGAGCGTGCCGTATCGCTGCAGGACATCGAGCGCAAGGAGATCGCGCGCGAGCTGCACGACGAGTTCGGGCCCTATCTGTTCTCGCTGCGCGCACATGCGAGCGCGCTGGCGAAGCAGGCGGACGGGCGCGAGCCGAGCGCGGATGCCGTGCGAAAGCACGGCAGCGCCATGCTGGAGCAGATCAATGCACTTCAGCAGTTCAACCGCCGCGTGCTGGAGCGGCTTCGGCCCGTGGGTCTTGCCGAGCTCGGCCTGCGCCAGGCGCTGGAATCCCTGTCGCGGCTGTGGCGGGAGTCGCGTCCCGACGTCGCGATCGAGACCTCGATCTCGCCGGCGCTGGGCGCAACCGGCGAGACCGCCGATCTCACCATCTACCGCATCGTGCAGGAGGCGCTCACCAATGTGTTCCGTCACGCCGGCGCGACCTCGGTCAGCGTCGTCATCGAGCCGGTGGAGCAGGCCGGCGGCCGCGGCTGCGCCCGGGTGCGGGTCAGCGACAACGGTCGCGGCATGGAGCCGGGCCAGAAGCTCGGCTTCGGCCTCGTCGGCATGCGCGAGCGGATCCTGGCGCTGGGCGGCACGCTCAATGTGGTCTCCGGTGACGGCGGTGTGACCGTGGAAGCGCTGGTGCCGACGGCGGCAACCTGATCGCACCCGAAGCGATCGGGAAAAATTCCCGATTTGGTCGGGAAAATGGGTGCGGATTGGACCCGACCTTTTGTGGCTGGCGTCCCCATTGCGGCCGAATAAACTCGTCTCGACCAATCGGCGGAAATCAAAACAGCCGGTGGTCACGGATGGGAAGGCGGGGATGGGCAAGGTTGTTTCGTTCAAGCGTGGTTTGTTGATGGCCTCGGTGTCGACCGGGCTGGCATCGGGCTTGGTCTTTGTGAGCCCCGCCGGGGCCGCGCCGGACGAGGAGACCAACGTCCAGAACCTGCCGCCGGTCGAGGTCTCCGCGCCACCCCCTGCAACGCGGCGCGCGGCGCCGTCGCGACCGGTTGCGCGCGTGGGGGCGCCGGCATCCGCCGCGCCGAGGACGCGCATCTACGTCTATCCGACCTCGCCGGGCATCGGCCGCGGTCTCGACGTCGACAAGGTCCCGTCGGCGATCAATGCCGTCGATGCCAACCAGATCAGGCGCACGGGTTCGCTGAACGTCACGGACGCGCTGCGCGACAACATCGCCGGCGTCAACATCAGCGAAGTCACCGGCAATCCGTTCCAGCCGGATGTCGAGTTCCGCGGCTTCGTCGCGTCGCCCGTGACCGGCACGCCGCAAGGTCTTGCGGTGTATCAGAACGGCGTCCGCATCAACGAGGCATTCTCGGATGCCGTCAATTGGGACCTGATCCCCACGGCCGCGATCAGGTCGGTGACGCTGGTGACCAACAACCCGGCCTTCGGTCTCAATGCGCTGGGCGGCGCGATCAACCTGCAAATGAAGGACGGCTTCACTTATCAGGGCGCGGAGGTCGACCTCATGGGCGGATCGTTCGGCCGCATCCAGGGCTCGGCGCAATGGGGCAAGCAGGTCGACCAGAACTACGCCGTCTATGCCGCGCTCGAAGGACTGCGCGACAATGGCTTCCGCAATTTTTCCCAATCGACGGTGCGGCGCTTCTACGGCGATGTCGGTTACAAAGCCGGCGACAGCGAATTCCACGCCAACATGGGCGTCGCCAAGAACGATTTCGGTGCCAGCGCCACCGTCCCGGCCGAGCTGCTCGACAAATATTGGGGTGCGACCTACACCACGCCGCAGACCACCTCAAATCGCGTCGGCTATCTCAACCTGACCGGCAAGGTCGAGGCGACGCCGACCTGGACGTTCGAAGGCACCGCTCACGTGCGCAGGTACGAGCAGAAGGTGGTCGACGGCAACCCGACCGACGTGCAGGAGTGCGGTGCGGATCCGGCGCTGCTGTGCTTCGGCGATGACACCACCGCGGCGAACGGCGCGGGTGGCGCGCAACTCGCCAATCCCTTCGCGCCGGGAACCATCCTCGGCGAGATCGACCGGGGCTCGATCCGTTCGACCACCCTCGGCGTGTCGGGGCAGGCGACCAACACCGATCAGCTGTTCGGCCACGACAACCGCTTCGTGATCGGCGCCACCTACGACGCCAGCGTCACGCGCTACAACGCCACCGCCGAAATCGGCTCGATCGGAGAGAACTACGTCGTCAGCGGCAGCGGCGTTTTCCTGGGCCCGACTCCCACGGCAAACCCGGTCGCCGGCCCCGTCTCGCTGCGGACCGTCAACCAGTACAACGGCCTCTATGCGATGGACACGTTCAACGTCACGGATGCTTTCGCCATCACGGGCGGCGGTCGCTTCAACGTGGCGCGGATCTCGCTGGAGGACCAGCTCGGCACCGCGCTCAACGGCGATCACACCTACACCCGCTTCAACCCGATCATCGGCGGCACCTACAAGATCACGCCCGAGCTGACCGCCTATGCCGGCTATTCCGAAGCCAACCGCGTGCCAACGCCGCTCGAGCTCGGCTGCGCCGATCCCGCCAGGCCCTGCCTGCTCGCGGCGTTTCTGGTCGCGGATCCGCCGTTGAAGCAGGTCGTCTCCAAGACCGTGGAAGCCGGTTTTCGCGGCACCAAGGAGCTGAACATCGGCACGCTCGGATGGAAGGTCGGCGGCTTCCGCGCCACCAATTATGACGACATCGTAGCGGTTCCCGTCGTCGGGCGGACCGGCTTCGGCTATTTCTCCAATGTCGGCCGCACCCGGCGGCAGGGGCTCGAAGCCGAAGTCAGCATCAAGTCGCCCACGCTGCAATTCCAGGCGAGCTATGCGTTCGTCGATGCGCGCTTCCTTGATCCGCTCGAGCTCGGCTCGGAGAGCCCGTTCAGAGACCCCGCCACCGACACCATCCAGGTCAGGCCCGGCAACCAGATCCCCGCGATCCCGCGCCACCGCGTCAAGGTCGGCGTCGACTACGCCGTGACCGACGTCTGGAAGGTCGGCGGCAACGCGCTGTTCGTCTCCAGCCAATATCTCGTCGGCGACGAGTCGAACCAGTTCGCGAAACTGCCGTCCTACACGGTGTTCAATCTCCACACCTCCTACCAGGTGACGAAGAACATCCAGCTCTATGGCCGCGTCGACAACATCTTCGACAAGCGCTACGCGACCTACGGGCAGTTCTTCGATACCGGTGCCTTGCCCAACTTCACCAACGGCGGCAATGCCTTCACCGACCCGCGCTCGCTCAGCCCGGCACGGCCGCGCGCGTTCTACGCGGGGATGCGGGTGACGTTCTAGATATTTTGGAGCGTCCTCTCTTGGATGGCCGTCTATGTCGACGAAAGGCCCGCGAAACCCTCGCCTTCACTCCACCTTCACGCGCTCGAGCGGCGCCGCAGCGACGCTCGCCTGCTCCCGGCCTTTGGCCACTCCCACGCGTTGGCGTCGCTGCACGAGATACTGATCTCCGAGCACGCCGACCAGGATCACCGTTCCCATCACCGCGAAATTGAGCGAGCTCGGAATGCCCAGCAGGTTGACCAGATTCTGCAGCACCTGGAGCAGCACGGTGCCGAGCACGACGCCGATGATCGAGCCTTCGCCGCCGCGCAAGGAGCAGCCGCCGAGCACGGCGGCGGCGATGGCGTAGAGCTCGTAGAACGAGCCGTGCACGGCCGGCGAGATCGAACGGGTGTACATCGCGATCAGGATTGCCGAAAACGCTGTCAGCCCGCCACAGATGACATAGGCCGAGACGATCACGCGGTTGGTGCGAATGCCGGAATAGCGTGCCGCTTCCTCGTTCTTGCCGACGGCAAAGAGATAGCGGCCGAACACCGAGCGGTGAAGCACCACCCAGGCGATCATGGCCACCACGGCCAGCGCCACCACGCTGTGCGGCAGCGGAAAGCCGAGCACGTTGGTGCGGCCGGCGGCCAGCCATTCCAGCGTCGGAAAGCTCGCGCCGAAGCCGAAGCCAGCCGTCGCGTCCTCGGTGTAATAGCGCGCCGCGCCGCGATAGATCAGGAGGCCGCACAGCGTGACAACGAAAGGCTGGATCCGCATCCGGGTCGCCAGCGTGCCATGGACGAGGCCGATCACGAGCCCGGCCCCGACGATCATCGCGAGGGCTACCACCCAGTTGACGTCGTGATTGACGATGAGGTCGATGAACAGGACGCCCAGCAGTGCGATCACCGAACCGACCGACAGCTCGATCCCGCCGATGATGATGATGAAGGCTTCCGCGATGGAGAAGATGCCGAACAGCCCGATCTGGTTGGCGGTGTTGGAGAGATTGCCCACGAACAGGAATCTCGGATTGATCAGGGCGACGACGGTCCCGACCACCAGAATCAGAACGAGAAGGCTCAGGTCTTTCTTGCTCAAGGTCCCTCCGCCGCGATTGTGTGGCCAACGGCAAGCTGCAGCACATTGTGCTCACTGAACTGGCTGCGATCAAGGAAGCCCGAGATCGCGCCCTCATGCATGACCGCGAGCCGGTCGCTGACCCCGATCACCTCCTCCATGTCGCTGGAGATCATCAGGATCGCCACGCCGGCATCGGTCAGGCGGCGCAGCATGCCGTAGATCTCCTGCTTGGCTCCGACATCGACCCCGCGCGTCGGCTCGTCGACGATCAGCACCTTCGGCTGCATCGATAGCCATTTGGCGAGCACGACCTTCTGCTGGTTGCCGCCCGACAGAGAGGCGACGGCGGTCTTGACGTCGGGCGCGCGGATCTTGAGGCGCTCGCGCTGACGCACCGCATTCTCGTTCTCGCGCGCGCTATCCACCAGCCAGAAGCGCATATAGGACGCCAGATCCGGCAGCGAGATGTTTTCCGTGATCGAGACGTCGAGCAGCAGGCCCGCGCCCTTGCGGTCCTCCGGAACAAGATAGATGCCTTGCTCGATGGCGGCCCGCGGGCTTGCGATCCGGATCGGCTCGCCATAGAGTCGTATCGCGCCGCCGCGCAATCGGTCGATGCCGAAGAGGGCGCGCGCGAGCTCCGTGCGGCCGGACCCGACGAGACCGGCAAGTCCGAGGATCTCGCCGCGGCGGACCGACAGGCTCACGGCGCGGCCGGGATAGGTGTCGGTGACCGCATCGACGATATCGAGCACGCTGTCGCCGGGCGGCGCGGCCGGCGGAACGTAGAGCGATTTCAGGTCGCGGCCGATCATCAGGCGGATCATCGCCGCCGGAGAGAGTTCCGCACGCGTCAGTGCGCCGACCACGCGCCCGTCGCGCAGCACGACCGCGCGGTCGGCGCACTGCATCACTTCGTTGAGCCGATGCGTGATGAAGATGACGCTGACTCCGTGGGCTTTTAGGCCGGCCACGGTCCGCATCAAGCGGTCCGTCTCGGCGAGCGTCAGGCTCGAGGTCGGCTCGTCCATGATGACGAGACGAGCATCGAGCGAAAGCGCCTTCATGATCTCGACGAGCTGGCGCTGCGCCAGCGACAGTTCGGCGAGCGGCGCATCGGCCGCGAAATCGCAGCCGAGCCGCTCCAGCAGCGGCGCGACATCGGCATACATCCGTTTGCGGTCGATCAGCCGCAAGGGCCCGCCGTGCACAGGCTCGCGGCCGATGAAGACGTTGCCGGCGACATCGAGATTGTCGAAGAGGTTCAGTTCCTGATGGACGAAAGCGATGCCCGCCTTGATCGCGTCCGCCACGGTCAGCGAGCCTCGCGCGACGCCGTCGACACGGATGACGCCGCCGCTCGGCTCCACGACCCCGCCGAGCACGCGCATCAGCGTCGACTTGCCGGCGCCGTTCTCGCCGATCAGCGCAACGACCTCGCCGGGCGACACCTGGAGACCGACGTGGTCGAGGGCGACCACGCCTGGATAGCTCTTGCTGATGTCGACCAGCTCGAGGAACGGTTCTGGCATGGTAGGCTGCGCGGCGGGCAGCGCGGATATCTCCTACTTCTTCAGCATCTGCTTCATCGAGGCCATGAACTCGTCGACATTCGCCTTTTCGATGACCTTGCCGGGCACGATGATGATGCCGTTGGCCGGAATGCCGGACTTGTTGCCGCCGATGTAGTTCGCCATCAGCTTCATGCCCTGATAGCCCCACTCGAACGGCTGCTGCACCACCGTGCCGACGATGCTGCCTTCCTTGACGCCGCCGAGCGTGATCGGATCCTCGTCGAAGCCGATGATCTTGATCTTGTCGAGCTTGCCGGCCTCCTTGAGCACCTCGTAGATCCGCGGCGTGTTGTAGGAGTAGAAGCCGACGAGGCAGCTCACATCGGGCATGGCCGCGAGGATGTCCTCGACGTTGCGCTTGGCGCGGGTCTGGTCGATCTCGTCGCCGCGAACGTCGACGAGCTCGACCTTCGAGCCCTTGATCGTCTCCTTCACGCCTTCGATGCGCTCGCGCGCATTGTCGGCGCCGGGCAGGCCGACGAAGCCAACGCATTTGCCGCCGTTCGGCAGCGCCTTGACCATCAGCTTTCCTGCCTCCTTGCCGAGGTCGGTGTTGGAAGAGCCGATATAGGCCACGCGCTTGGATTGCGGCGCGTCGCTGTCGGTGGTGAACAGCACCGTCTGGGACGCAACCTTGTTGAGGTGCTCGGTCTGGTTCTTCGGATCGACCGCGCTGACCATGATGCCGGCGGCACCGGCGGCGACGAGGTCGTCCATCACGCGCTGCTGCACGGCGGCCGCAGCCTGTTCCGGATATTTGAACTGGAGCTCGTAGTTGGGCAACTCGCCCTGCGCCTTCTTCATCCCGGCCTCGGCGATCTTCCAGAAGTCGGATGCGCCATTGACGACGAAGGCCAGAACCTTCTTGTCCGCCGCATCGGCCGAGCCGACCCCCGCTGCAATCGCGAAGGCAATAGACGCACCTGCAACCAAGAGACGCTGCATATCATCCTCCCCTAAGGCGGTCGGCCGTTTTCGATGGCCAACTCTGCTTGAGCCCAGATTGGGCGCATGCCTCACCCCCAGCGGCGCGGCAATCGGCCGCCACCCGCATCGTTGCGGCAGAGGCGGGTCACCGACCCGGCCGGCGAGGTGAAATGAGGCACGTACCTCAAGCTAGCAGAAGCCCGCGGGGCGCGCAATTGGAAGCAACGGTCCGGACGCCAACCTCGGCGCTGAGGTGGTGTCGTGCCTCACGAGATGAGGCGGTATGCGCTCGCCAATGGCGATAACTGCTAGCGCATGCGCCTGCGCCAATCGCTCGGCGTCTCGCCGGTCAGCTTCCTGAACGCCGCCGCGAACGCCGTCTGCGAGGAATAGCCGAGCGCGGCAGCGATCGAGACGATCGGCTCGTCGCTCCCCCGCAGCTTGTGCATGGCCTGCTCGAGCCGGTGTTGGCGCAGCCAGGCGTGGGGCGAGAGCCCGGTGCTCTCCTTGAAGGCGCGGCAGAAGTGGAAGCGCGAGAGGCCGGCATCGGATGCCAGCGCATCGAGGGAGACGTCCGCATCGCCGTCCGAGCGCAACCGTTCGATCGCGCGGAGCAGGACCTTCGGCGCCAGCCCGCCCATGGCCGGTCGGAACGTGGCCCGCGTGCCTGTGTGCGCAGCCAGGACGCGGGTGGCGAGAAGATCCGTCACCTGATGCCGGAACAGCGCATCCAGGACCCCATTGCCTTCGAGTGCATCCGCTGCGCTCAACAGCAGTCTCGATGTAATGGGGTCAGGGTGCGCCGTCCGCTCCAGCAGGTCGGTCGGCCCTGCGATTCCGGCTTCGCCGGCGACGCGCTTCAGTGTCGCATTCGGAAGGTAGAGCTGAACGACATCGACCGGCTTCGGAATGTCCCATCGGGAGCTCGACCCTTCCGGAATGATGATCACGGCTCCGGGGCGAAACGTCCCGATCGAAACCGATTTTCCCGTCCGGCGCTCCATGCGCTGTATCACGCCGTTATACGCCATGATCACGTGGTGGCTCATGGGCTCGACGACGTCGTGCAATGGGTCGTGATTCCAGTGCGCGATGCCGGCGCCGGAGGCGTCCAAGGCCATGCGGGTCGGTTCGGTCCTGAGCACCCGCGCCATCTCCGATCCGGCGGCGCGCCGCTCGGAAATCGCGACATCGGCGGGGTGTGCGCCAGGGACGGGTGGCTGGCCATTGGGCGAGGGATTGTGCGTGGATGCGGTGCTCCCGGTCATTGCGTGGCTCCTTCCGATCGCCTGCTGCCTGAGATCAGGGGCCCGTACTTGTACGGGTTGGCGCGGGTTCTATGCGGGGCCGAGGCACCGGTCTTGCCTGAAACGGTTGTGCTTTGCCTGATCCTGCTCCAGCCGAGCGCGCGGTTTCAAAGGCACGCGGGATGACGGCGGGCGATCGTTGCAGGCCCGCGGGCGAAGGCCGGCGGCGCGGGCCTCTTAACCGGTCAGAAACCATAGCAAATGATCTGAAAACTTTAACGAAACTGCTTGATCGTCTGCGCGTCGATGTGTCGGAGGGCCCGTCCGATGACAGAGCACCAGTTGAGAGAGCAGGAATTTCTGATCGCGCGATACCGGCATCTGGAGCGCGAGGTGACCGACCCGCTTGCCGTGCATCTGCTTCACAGCATCATCGAGGAGCTCGAGGCCGAGCTGCGCAAGGAAAGACCGGATTGGCACGGGCCCGGTCATTAACCGTTTGTTGGCGCTAATGATGCCAATTGTCGGCGTGGGAATACCAGCGGAGGCTGCTCCCATGTTGAAGGACGGCACCTACGCGGCTTGGTACAAGACGCCGGTCGACCAGGGTACCGGGATCGTCCACGTCGCCGACGGCCAGATCTGGGGCCGTGACAGCCTGATGACCTATCACGGCACCTGCCAGGTCGATGGAGATCGCTTCACCGCTATCGTGTCGACGAGGCGTCATACCGACGGTCGCGCCACCGTGTTCGGCAACGATGACGAGCTGACCCTGACGATCGAAGGAAGCTGTCCTGGCAGAATCGCGACCTACACCGCGACGGCACCTCAGGCGCCGGGCATGATCCTCCACGGAACGCTCATCCGCACGGAACAACAGCCGCCCGCACCTGAACCACCAGGGCAGATGCCGGCATTCAATCCCGACAAGCTGCCGAAACTGCCGAAGCGCTCGCGCTGAACGAGGGCCGCCGCGCCGGCCCGCATTGCACGTGCTGCTTCTTCGGCCCGGCCATGACGATCGTGAACTCCGATCCGGCACCGCCGCGTGCCAACGTTCGGGCAAATTGTCTCAGGCAGGTTCAGCGGAAATTGTCAAAATCAGGCCCCGGATAGGCTTGTATCAATGGTTGCCGATAGATCATAATACAGCCGTTGCGATGGGTGGCAGGTTCGATATCGTACGAGGACCAAGCCACGCCGGGTCGATTTTGCGTCCATATGTTTCGATCGTGATTTCGAGGGCATGACCTCGACGGTGCGTGCAGGAGCCCGGCGCGATTTCAGTGGCGTCGTGGCAAGGGCACAATGAGCTGCTGACCGATTAGCGGGAACGTTGCGAGCCGCCATGGGTGGCCTCGCTTCGACGAATTGCGTGAAGATTTTTTGAACGAGGCGGGCGATGGAAGTTGCTGCGGCTTGTCACCCCAGGGTGGGGGATAATCTCTATTCGCGGGAGATCCGCTTCGGCATCGTGATGTATGGTGGCGTTTCGCTCGCGATCTACATCAACGGAGTTACGAATGAGCTCTACGAGATGGCGTGCGCGACGCCGAAGGAGCATGATGACCTGAATCTTCGCCGCGCGAGGTCTACCGAAAGGCGTCATGGCTGCTGCGCGACGAGAACTTGCGCGCCCGCTATCTCGAGCATCTGACCATCGGCGGGCGTGATCCGTTCGCCGACATGGCCACTCTGCCGACTGGGCAACGCACACGCTTCGTGGTGGATTCGCTCGCGGGCACCTCCGCTGGCGGCATCAACGGCATTTTCCTCGCAAAAGCTCTCGTCAGCGGAGAGAAGTTCGCTCCATTGAAGACGTTGTGGATCGAGGAGGGCGATATCAATCGTCTGCTCAACGACAACGCCTCCTACGAGGGGCTGGAGTTCGCCAAGACCGGTTCTGCGCCGCAGTCGCTCCTGAACAGCGATCGGATGTACGTCAAGCTTCTCGATGCCTTCGAGAAAATGGAGAAGGAGAGAGAGGGGAGGGTCGCGCCGACGGCGAGGGGCGAGTCTCAACTCGTCGACGAACTGGATCTGTACGTCACGACGACGGACATTCGAGGCGCAGTCGTGCCGTTGCGGCTGTTCGACAAGGTCGTCTATGAGCAGCGCTACAAGCAGGTCTATCACTTCCAATATGCCGCCGGGGGCGAGAACCATTTCACCGAAAGTTTCGCCCCGTTTCTTGCGTTTGCGGCGCGTTGCACGTCATCCTTCCCATTCGCATTCGAACCGATGTCCGTATCCGACGCGCAGCGCTTGTGCGACGCGCGCCAAACCGTCGGGAGCGTGAATTTCGACGCCTGGAAGCCGTTCTTCACGGGGCTGTCGATCGCGGACCTGGACGGTGACGGTTGGCGCAAGCGCGCGTTCGGCGACGGAGGCTATCTCGACAACAAGCCCTTCAGCTACGTCGTCGATGCGCTGTCATGGCGTCTCGGCAGCCTACCGATGGAACGCAAGCTGATCTATGTCGAACCGACCCCCGCTCATCCCGAAACCGAGCAGGGAAGCGCGAGCCAAAAACCCGATGCGCTCGCCAATGCGCTCTCGGCCATGCTGACAATCCCGCAGGATGAGACGATCCGCGAGGACATCGAAGCGGTGTTGGCGCGCAACAGGCGCATCGAGCGGGTCGAGCGGATTGTGCGTCAGGTCGAAGTCGACATCGAAGCGCGCAACGATGACCCCTTCGCGCGCATCGTGCTCGACGGGGACGGCAAGGTGCCTGCCTGGCGGTCGCGCGACATGCGCCATATGGTCGATTATTACGGCGTCGCGTTTCTGCCATACCGTCATCTCCGGCTGATGACCGTCACGGACGATCTCGCCGATCGGTTGGCCGTCTGGTGGGGCATCGACCGCCGCTCCGACCAATTTTACGCGTTGCGCGCATTGGCGCGAGCCTGGCGCGAGGAGAATTTCTACGAATACGAGAAAGACGCCAAGGGTCGTACCGAGTCGGTCAACGCCTTTCTGGACGATTACGACGTCAAGTATCGCCTCAGGCGCACCGGGTTTATCCTGCGCAAGGTGCATCAGCTTCGAAGTCTTTTCATCAAGCCGGAGCTGCCTGGCGACGGGAACGCCTGGTCGGATGCTGAAACACATCTCATGGAACGGTGGGACAGGCACGTGTCCCACCGGCGAATGGACTCGCAGGCGCTCTTCGCTGCGTTGAACCGCCTCGCCGGCGGGCTCGGAGAAGCCATCGCCCAGCTCCGTTGCGTGACCTGGCAGTTGAAGCCCCCGGAGACCGGGAGCAGGTCGGCATGTCATGAAGAATTGATCCAGACGCTTCGTGTGATTCTTGGCCAGAAGCCGGATCCCAAATTGAAGGCGTTGACGACCAAGTCCGGTACGCCCGTGCCGCTTCCGAGCGACCTGCCGCCTCCGAGTCCGCTGCGGACGCTTCAGGAGAACGTCTTCGCCAACGCCAAGATGCTCCTCCAATATACGAGGGCCGTCGAGACGCAGCTTCAGGTCGCGCTCGAGGGCGACATTCGCGCGTTGAAAGACGGTTACGCCCCGGTGATCGGCATGGCGCCGCGCGGCCAGATGCCGCTTCCCCAGGCCCTGCTTGGAAACCCGGAGCTTCATGCCTGCGAGGAGAGCGACGAAGGCGGCCCCAAGGTCCGCGTCGCGGTCGCCAAGGTGGCCTTGCCAGAGGACGTCGACGCGCTCAACACCCCGGAGGGGACGGCGCTCCGCGAATTCCTGGCCGAATATTTCATGAGGTTCGACGAGTACGATCAGGCGAGCTTCCCGCTCTACTACGATACAGGCACCGGCGAGCCTTCGACCGTCGAGATCGTTCGGGTTAGCCCGGAGGATGCCACCAGCCTGATCGACGAACGCAATGGCCTGCGACACAAGCTCGCCGGCGTTGCCGTGCTCCACTTCGGCGCCTTTCTCGACGAGCAGTGGCGGCGCAACGACATCATGTGGGGCCGGCTGGACGGTTGCGAGCGGATACTGGCAACCCTGTTTCCTGCCGCCGAGGACAAGGTGATCAGAGACGCTCTCCTCAAGGAGGCGCAATGTACGATCATACGCGAGGAGATGAAGCCGGATAGCTACGACCAATTGGTTGACGGCTTCACAAAGGCGCTGGCGGAGCAGAAGAATGAAACGCTCGAAGGCGCCTTCGATGCCTTATGGCAAAAACTGGCGCTGACCGCGGGCGGACAGCGCCGCACGCAGATCGCTCAGGCGCTGAAAGAGGTGCTGGGCGACCAGGGCATGCTCAACTATGTGCGCGAGTACTACAACGTCAACCGCAGGCCCAGCACCGAGGTCGCGCTGCGGACCGGCTCACGCGCCTTGACCATTACCGGACAGATCCTCGAGGAGGCGGAACAGCACCGTCGGGGACAGCGAAGCTGGATGATGTGGGTCACACGGGCCGGTCGCGCGGTTCAGACCCTGCTCACGATCTCGACGCCGGGCAGCCTTGGTCGAGCCGTGTTCTGCTACTGGCTCGGGCTGCTGTACGTTGTGGAATTCCTGTTCTTCGGCGTTACCGCGTTGATCGGGGCGTCGGGTGCTCGCAATGTCAGCCTGATTGCTTTGGCGATCACGGCGGCCGTTCACCTGTCGATCACGATGCTGGGAGACTTCATCGCTCGGCAGGAAAAGTGGGCCAGGTGGGTACGGTTGATCAAGGGAGGCACCCTCGGACTTGCCGTCATGGCCGGCCTGCTCATCTTCTTCGGCGTGATGGCGTTTGCCAATGGCGGTTTCGCGGGAATCAGTTGTCCGGACGGACATAACGTGTTCGGCTCAGCCTTCGATCTGTTCTGTAGACCGAAGACCGGTTCATGATCCTGATGCACGCCGCGTTAGCGCCTCGGAGCAGGGGCGCTCTTCGGCATGTTTGCATCGTCAACTTCTGCCCCACTGCTTCTCAAATTCCCCTAACCCGTCATTGTACGGCTCCAACAACCATTGCGGGGGCAGCATCACATGTCGGACAAGATCTCGCGTCACTCCGAATCCAGCTCATCTGCGGCGCTTCGTCATTCTTCCTCTGGCCAGCCCCGGGCGAGTATCGCCGCCTGTTTCAAGGTGATGCTTCGGACCAGCGGATCCGCATGACGGTGCACGAGGTGCCAATCCGTGCCGTCCCTACGGTAGACTTCGGTCACGCGCAGCGACCAGTCTTGAGCCGGCAACCCGCCCACCTCGGCGCGCTGGCGCTCGACCATGACGAGAACGACGAGCGCGTCCGATGCATAGGTCTGCAAAACCTCGAGTTCCGTTTTGCCTTCCCTGAAGTATCGCGATAGCGCGGCAAGGCGCTCGGGGCTGGCGTCAAATCCGCGGCTTGCCGGGCCGCCGAAGGGCTGCATCAGCGTGAAATCCGGCGCAATGCCAACAAGCCTGGACCAGCGATCCATGTCGCCCCGCATGAACGCGGCATTTTTCTGCCGAGCGCGTTCGACGAGAGTCGTTACCGCCTCGTTCTGAGCCGCCGCATCGGCCGACAGCTGAACGGACAGTGGAATTGCAGCCGTAGCGGCCATCATCGAGCGCCGCGAGATCTCCTGAGAATCTGGGCTTTTGTTCGCTCCGGGCGGTCTCCTGGTCATTTCACAGCTCCTGGTCGAATGACGTGCGAGCTCATCCATGAAGCCTTGATCCCGATGAATCCAGTGATATGATTTCAGCAACATGCTGAACCAAATTGATTTATCCAGGATCGACCTCAATCTCCTCGTGCTCTTCCGCGTGGTTTTGGAAGAGCGCCATGTGGCGCGCGCAGCCGCTCGGCTGAGCCTGACACCGTCGGCCGTCAGCCATGCGCTCGGCCGGCTCCGGCTGCTGCTCAACGATCCGCTGTTTCTGCGGACCCCGAAGGGCGTCGTTCCAACGGCAAGGGCCTTGGAGCTGGGGGAGCCGGTGGCTGAGATCATCGCGCGCGTCGAACAGCTGTTCGGCTCGGCTACGCCGTTCGACCCCGAAAAGAGCAGCCGCAGGTTCACCATTGGCGCACCCGATGCGGTGCTGGTCTCGGCTACCGGTCCGCTGTTGCGATCGATCGCAGCTGCCGCGCCGCACATAGACATCGGGTTGATCCACCTGATGCCCGCGCCGCGCCACGGCGCGATCGGAGAGCCTTGGCAGCAATGCCTCGACATGCTGGAAAGACGCGAGCTGGACGTCGCAATGTTGCCGCTGCCTTCGGTATCACCGCGGTTCGAGGCGCGCAGCCTCTATGATGAGGATTTTGTGCTGGCCATGCGCAAGGGACATCGCTTTTCAAAAGCGCCAACCCATGCGGCCTTCGCGCAATCGCAACATCTGCTGGTCTCACTCAGCGGTGAGCCGCGCGGTTTCGTCGACGACATGTTGGCCAAGCGCGGCCTCCAACGCCGCATCGCCTTGACGGTCCCGAATTTCATGATGGCGCTAGCCCAGCTTTCCGGGTCTGACCTGATCGCAGCCTTGCCGCGCCGATTGGTGGAGCACCACGCGCGTCGTTTCGGCTTGGTGTTCGTCGAGCTGCCTTTCGCGCGCAAACCGGACACGATCCGGGCCATCGCAACCAAGGCGGCGATGAGAGACGCCGGCATTGAGTGGTTGATGCAGGTCTTGGTCGGTTCAATCGGAGCAAGTCGACGCTAGAATCCACCCGCTTCTCAAATCGCCCGGAACTGTTCATTGTGCCGGGCCGAAATGAAGAGAAGTGGAGCAGCATCGATGATGGAAAGGGTCTCGCGCCGCCGGTTTGCCACGCTGGCGGGATTGTCCGCAGCCGGGATTGCGAGTCCCCTTGAGGCGGTCGAGGCCAAGCCGAGACGGCCGCCGCGCAATGCAGGCGGCTTTCCTGCGGGCTTTCTCTGGGGCACGGCGACCTCGTCCTATCAGGTCGAGGGCGCGGTCGAGGAGGATGGGCGAGGGGCCTCGATCTGGGACAAGTTCGTCCGCATCCCCGGCAAGATCGAGGACGGCACCACCGGCGACCGCGCCAACGAGCACTATCACCGCTACAAGGAGGACATCGCCCTCATCAAGGAGCTCGGCTGCAAGGCCTATCGCTTCTCGGTGGCCTGGCCGCGGCTGTTTCCCGACGGCGACGGCAAGCCCAATCCGAAAGGGCTCGACTTCTACCATCGTCTTGTCGACGAGCTCCTGAAGAACGGCATCGAGCCGTGGCTGACCCTTTATCATTGGGATCTGCCGCAATCGCTCGAGGACCGTTTCGGCGGCTGGCGTTCGACCGAGACCTGCAAGATTTTCGGCGACTACGCGGCCTATGTCGCCGCGCACCTCACCGACCGGGTCAGGAACGTGTTCACGCTGAACGAGAGCGGGCGCTTCGTCTATTTCGGTTACGGCATCGGCATCGACGCGCCGGGCTTGAAGCTGCCGCAAGCCGATGTCAACCAGATCAGGCACAACAGCGCGCTGGCGCACGGGCTCGCGGTGCAGGCGGTGCGCGCCCATGGCCGCCGCGGCACCAGGGTGGGGCCGGCCGAGAATATCGATGCCTGCGCGCCCGCGTTCGACACGCCGGAAAACGTGCGCGCCGCGGAGATCGCGCTGCGCGAGATGAATGCCGGCTATCTCAACGTCATCATGACGGGCCGCTATACCGACGCCTTCCTGAAATACGCCGGGACCAACGCGCCGAAATACACCGATGCGGAGCTCAAGATCATCTCGTCGCCGGTCGACTTCCTCGGCCTGAACATCTATGCGCCGCAGAACTACGTGGTGGCGTCCGACCAGGGCGCGGGCTTCAAGCCGCTGCCGATCCCGAAATCCTTCCCGCACATGAATTCGGACTGGCTGCGCGTCGGGCCAGAGACGATCTACTGGGTGCCGAAGCTGGCGGCGAAGATCTGGAAGACGGATGCGATCTATATCAGCGAGAACGGCACCTCCGGCGACGATGTGGTGTCGCCCGACGGCAAGATCTACGACACCGACCGCATCATGTATTTGCGCAACTATCTGGCTCAGCTCCAGCGCGCCACCGACGAAGGCGTGCCGGTGCGCGGCTATTTCCTCTGGAGCCTGATGGACAATTTCGAGTGGGTGTATGGCCTCAACAAGCGTTTCGGGCTGTACCACGTCAATTTCGACACCCAGGTCCGCACGGCAAAACTCAGCGCCAGCTTCTACCACAACGTGATCGCGAAGAACGCGGCGGGGGCGTAGCTCTTCTCCCTCTCCCCGTTCTTACGGGGAGAGGGCAGGGGTGAGGGGCTCTCTCCGCGAGTCCATCTGTCGCCGTCCTTGCTGAAGCTCCCCCTCACCCGGATTTTCCGCTGCGCGTAAAATCCGGCCTCTCCCCGCACGCGGGGAGAGGCGAAGAAGGCGCCGCGCATTGACTCTCTTCTCCCCCTTATTCAAAACCGTCTTCAACACCCATAAACAAGAGGACGACGCCAATGGCTGACGCGCTGATCATCGATACCTGCCGGACCCCGCGGGGCATCGGCAAGGCCGGCAAGGGAGCCCTGTCGGGCATTCATCCGCAGCAGCTCGGCGCAACCGTGCTGCGCGCGCTCGCCGATCGCACCGGCATCAACACCGCTGATGTCGACGACATCGTCTGGGGCTGCAGCGCGCAGGTGGCAACGCAGAGCGGCGATCTCGGCCGCATGTCGGCGCTCGATGCCGGCTACGACGTACGTGCCAGCGCGGTGACGCTCGACCGCTTCTGCGGCAGCGGCATCACCAGCGTCAACATGGCGGCATCCTCGATCATGGCGGGTGCGGAAGACCTCGTCATCGCCGGCGGCTGCGAGATGATGTCGATGGAGGGACGCCGCGGCGGCGGTCCGATGATGATGGACGGCGGCAATCTGCGCCTGCGGGCACGGCATCCGCAGTCGCATCAGGGCGTCTGCGCCGATGCGATCGCGACGCTGGAAGGCATCACCCGAAGGGACGTCGACGCGCTCGGGCTGGAGAGCCAGAAGCGCGCCGCGCATGCGATCGCGAACGGCCACTTCAAGAAGAGCCTCGTGCCGGTCAACCGCGAGGACGGCAGCCTGGCGCTGGATCACGAAGAATACCCGCGGCCGCAGACCACGATGGAAGGCCTCAGCAGCCTGAAGCCGGCGTTTCCGGCGATCGCGGACTACGCGCTCGACGACAAGGGCACGACCTATCGCGGCCTGATTTTGCAAAAGTACCCCGATCTCGACATCGACTTCGTGCATCACGCCGGCAATTCCTCCGGCGTCGTCGACGGCGCCGCCGCGATCCTGTTGGCCTCGCCCGCTTACGCCAAGGCCCATGGCCTCAAAGCCCGGGCCCGCGTCGTCGCGATGGCGAACATGGGGGACTCGCCGACCCTGATGCTGAACGCACCGGTGCCGGCAACGCGCAAGGTGCTGGCCAAGGCCGGCCTCACCATCGACGACATCGACCTGTTCGAGATCAACGAGGCCTTCGCGGTGGTGGCGGAAAAATATATCCGCGACCTCAAGCTCGACCGGGCCAAGGTCAACGTCAACGGCGGCTCGATCGCGCTCGGCCATCCGATCGGCGCCACCGGCTCGATCCTGATCGGCACGGTGCTGGACGAGCTCGAACGGCGCGACCTCGAGCGCGGTCTCGTCACCATGTGCGCCGCCGGCGGCATGGCGCCGGCCATCATCATCGAGCGCGTCTAAACCAATCGCCCCTCGCTTTCTCCCCATTTTCACGGGGAGGAAGACCGGCGACCTGCGATCCGACCCTTATTTTTCAGGGTGAAACACGCGCCCGCCTTCACAAAGAGGCCGGTCGTCGCTTGTCGAAAGCGGCGAATCAGTTCTAGCAAGATGTCGTGCGGGCCTTTGAAACAAGGCAAAAACCGCTGCCCGAGGCTTCCTCCGCCCCGGAAGGTGCTAAAAAGCAGGGTTTTTTGTCACAGCAGGCCAGAAAAGCCCGTAATTTCGCGACAAAACTGTGCAGAAGGCTATAGGCCTTCAACGGTTGGTCTAATATGCAACCGGCAACGAATCAGAGGAGACACGATGCCAACCCAGATGTCCAAATCGCAGTTGATCGAAAAGATTGCGACCGCCACCGAGCTTTCCAAGCGTGACGTCAAGAACGTCATGGAGACGTTGACCGACGTCGGCCACAAGGAGCTCAAGAAGAACGGCCTGTTCCTGGTGCCGGGCTTCGCCAAGTTCGTGGTCATCAAGAAGCCCGCGACCAAGGCGCGCAAGGGCACCAACCCGTTCACGGGTGAAGAGATGATGTTCAAGGCCAAGCCGGCCCGGAAGATCGTCCGCGCCCGCCCGGTCAAGGCCGCCAAGGACGCCGTGGGCTAACAACGCAAAGGCCCCCTCGAACGAGGGGGCCTTTTGTCTGGGGCAGCCGCGAGGGCCTGAGACGGAGGGCTCAACCCTTGCGGCGCTTCACCCGCACCGGGACCGGCTGAAGCCGCGGCTCGGGTCCTGCGAGCGTATCGCGAATCCGGTCGATCGCCCGATCGAGCAATTGGCGCAGCCGCTGCGTCTTCCGCGATCGCTTCGCTCTTTTCAGCAGTTTCTTCATCGCCTTCACTCCGCCGCTTCTTTGGCTTCAGCCGGCTCGAGCGCCGCGGCGATGGCTTCGTCGACGTGCTCCAGCCAGATGAATTCGAGGTTGTCCCGCGCGCTCTTCGGGATGTCGTCGTAATCCCGCTTGTTGCGCGCCGGCAGCATCACCCGCTTCAGGCCGGCAGCCGCCGCCGCCACCACCTTCTCCTTGATGCCGCCGACCGGCAGCACCAGGCCGCGCAGCGAGATCTCGCCGGTCATCGCGGTATCGCTCCGCACCGTCCGGTTGGTGAGCAGGGACGTCAGCGCCGTGAACATCGCAACGCCCGCGCTCGGTCCGTCCTTCGGGGTTGCGCCCGCGGGGACGTGAACGTGGATGTCGCTCTTCTCGAACGCCTGCGGATCGATGCCGAGCTGGGAGGCCCGGCTCTTCACCAGCGTCAGCGCAGCCTGCACGCTCTCGCGCATGACGTCGCCGAGCTGGCCGGTCAGAATCAGCCCGCCCTTGCCGGGCACGCGCGTGGCCTCGATGAACAGGATGTCACCGCCGACCGGCGTCCAGGCGAGGCCAGTGGCAACGCCCGGAACGCTGGTGCGCAGTGCGATCTCGCCCTCGAAGCGCGGCTGGCCGAGCACGGTGGCGATGTCGTTCGCCGTCACCACGACCTTCGTGGCCGTGCCTTCGGCGACCTGCACCGCGGCATGGCGGAACACCTTGCCGATCTCGCGCTCGAGGTTACGCACGCCGGCCTCGCGGGTGTAGCCCTTGACGATCAGCTTCAAGGCCTCCGGCTCGATCTCGGCCTGCTCGGCCGAGAGGCCATTGGCCTCGAGCTGCCGCCGCACCAGATAGCGCCGCGCGATCTCCAGCTTCTCGTCCTCGGTATAGCCGGCGAGGCTGATCAGCTCCATGCGGTCCAGCAGCGGACCCGGGATCTGGTCCAGCATGTTGGCGGTCGCGATGAACACCACGCGCGACAGGTCGAAGGGCACGCCCAGATAGTTGTCCCGGAACGTCCCGTTCTGCTCGGGGTCGAGCACCTCCAGCATGGCGGCGGAAGGATCGCCCTGGACGCCGCGGCCCATCTTGTCGATCTCGTCAAGCATCATGACACAGTTGCGCGCACCCGCCTTCTTGATGCCCTGGATGATGTTGCCGGGCAGCGCACCGATATAGGTGCGGCGGTGACCGCGGATCTCGGCCTCGTCATGCACGCCGCCCAAGCTGACGCGCACGAACGGGCGATCCATCGCGCGCGCGATGGACTGGCCGAGCGAGGTCTTGCCGACGCCGGGCGGGCCGACGAAGCAGAGGATCGGGGCCTTGCCCTGCGGGGCGAGCTTGCGGACCGCCAGATATTCGATGATCCGGCTCTTGATCTTTTCCAGGCCGAAATGGTCGGCATCCAGGATGGCTCGCGCCTGCTTGATGTCGATCGGCTTCTCCGCGGGCAGCGCCCAGGGCAGCTCGATCAGCCAGTCGAGGTAAGTGCGGACCATGCCGGCTTCGCCTGCAGCCTCCGGCATGCGCTCGTAGCGGCGCAGCTCCTTCTTGGCATGCGCCTCCGCCTCCGGCGGCATGTTGGCCTTGGCGATCGCAGCCGTCAGCTCGGTGACCTCGGCGGCCTTGCCGTCGCCTTCGCCGAGCTGGCGCTGGATGGTCGCCATCTGCTCGCGCAGGATCGCCTCGCGCTGCCGCTCGTCGAAGGAGGCCTTGGTCTGCTGGCCGATCTCGTTGGAAATGCGCAGCACCTCCAGCCGCTCGGCCAGGTGCTTCGACACCTTGTCGATGCGGAGCGCGAGGTCGATGGTCTCCAGCACCTCCTGCTTGTCCTGCGGCTTGATGTCCATGAACGAGGTCGCCAGGTCCGCCAGCGCGCCGGGCGCGGTGGTGCCCTGGAACATCGCGGCGAGCTCGGGCGGCGCCTGCGGCAGCAGCTCGATCGCCTCGATGGCCTGGCGCTGCAGGTTCAGCGCGCGGGCCTCGATCTCGGGCGAGGTCGTGGTCGGCTCGGGGATCTGCTGGAAGCGCGCGGCGGGGAACGGCGTCCCCGGCAGGAAGTCGAGGATGCGCGCGCGCTGCACGCCCTGGCAGACGATGTGGTGGGTGCCGTCGGGCGCGGTGATGTAGCGCACGATGTTGGCGATGGTCGCGACCCTATAGAGGTCGTCCGGCCCGGGGTCGTTGGTCTCGGGGCCGCGCTGCAGGACGATGCCGATCGGCCGCTGCTCGCGCAGCGCCTGCTGCGCGGCGGCAATCGACTTCGCCCGGCCGATCGTGATCGGCGCGATGGCCCCGGGAAACAGCACCATCTCGCGCACGGGGACGATGATCAGCGCGTCGTCGGGGATCTTCACGTCGTTATTGGTCTGTTCGTTGTTCATCTGTTCGGTGGCCATGATCGACCTCAGGATTTCGCGAGGCGCAGTGCGACGCAGCCGTCCATCACGAAGCGGCTGATGGCGTAGCGGCCGAGAGGAAGCGCGATGCGGCGCTCGAAGCGGCCCTGCGGCAGCTCGAGCCGATGGATGCGGGCGTTGCGAAGCTCCGGCGGGAGCGTGCGCTGACCCGAGATGACGAGAACGCCGTCATGGATGACGGTCTCGACATTGTCCGGATTGACGCCGGGAAGTGCGACAAGGATCAGGAGCTCACGCTCGGTTTCGAGCACGTCGATCGGCGGTTCCCAGCAGGCTTCCTGGCGGCCGAACTGCTGGCGCAGCCGATCGGCGCGGGTCAGCGAGTCCAGGGCTTCGGACAGCATCCAGTCGAGGGGATTTTTGGGTTGCATGATGCGGGCTCGGGGCTGGGAAAGCCTGCATATGGGGCTGGTTCCAAGGAAATCCAGTGCGGTGGCGCGCACGTGCCATGCGCCGCAGTGCGATCAAGGCAAGCGAACGCCGCGGCATGCGGCCGCGACGTTCCGTTCATTGGCAGGGCGCGCGGTCAGGCCGCTGCGCGGTACTCTTCTTCCGCTTCGAGGTTGATCACGGAGGTGGCGAGCTCGGTCAGCGTCCGATCGGTCGCCTCTTCCTCGTCCAGCGTCTCCTGGAGCAGCCTTGCTGCGTCCTGCATGCCGAGCTCCTCGGCCCAGGTGCACAGCGTGCCGTAGCGGGAGATCTCGTAGTGCTCGACCGACTGCGCTGCCGCGAGCAGTCCGGCATCGAGCGCCGGCGCGCCCTTGAACTCCTTCATGATCTCGGCGCCCTCGTCGGCAATGCCGTTGATGGCTTCGCAGGGCTTGCCGCGTGCCGGCTTGCCCAGCATCTTGAAGATCTGGTCGAGCCGTTTGACCTGGCCCTGGGTCTCGCGCAAATGCTTGTTGAAGGCGGCCGCAAGCTCCTTGGAATTCGCGGCCTTGGCCATCTTGGGCAGGGTCTTGATGATCTTGTTCTCGGCGAAATAGATGTCCTTCAGCGTCTCCAGAAACAGGTCGCTGAGCATCTTCGGCGCCTGACGCGGCCGGCGCGCCGCGGTCTTCTTTGTCGTGCGTTTCTTCGCTCGTTTTGCCATACGTCCTCCTCATGAGGCGACACGGGAAGGCCTCGCCTTCCTCGATCCTCGGCCGATCAAAGCCGTCCGAGAACGAAAGTTCCAAACTGCAACCGCGCTCAGGTCGGGCGCTTGTAGGGGTCTTCCTGGCGCTGGCGCTCTTCCGTCGCGCGGTCGAGGCGTGCGCGCTCGCTGCGGCGCAGATGGCCGGCCTTCATCACCCCGTAGACGAGGACCCCGCCGAGCACGAACGCGCCGATGAACCAGAGCCAAAGCATCTGGGCCGAGGCGTGACCCAAGAGCATGCTAACTCCGCTGTCGCTCATGATTGGTCTCCACAATTGTCCATTGCTGTCACGCTGAGCTAAGTCGGCGGCCGAAACCTCGTTCCATGCGGCCGCGGCCCGCGGCGTCAGACCAGGTCGGTGAGCCGTTGCCGCACCGCGGGCGCCTTCGGCTCGCCGCCCCGGCGGTGAAGTTTCCGGCTTCGGTCGTGCTCCGCAGCCATTTGGTCACGTCGCCGATCGCTTCTCGCGGCGAGCGGCCGAACTTGCGCAAGCCGCGAAAATATTCGAGCTGAAGGTGGGCCGACATGCAGCGCTTGGGCATCGATTTCAGATGCTGGATGTCGTCTTCGACGTGCTCTGCAGCAGGCTGTGCTTTCTCTCAGCTAGCCTGATCGCGCGCTTGCTCGGGCGCACCGCAACGGGGTCGCGGCGGTCCGGACCAGCCTGCCCTGGAGCTGCGACAATCTGTTAACTTGTCGAACTCCCGTTCCCGCTTGGCGGCAGGATCCGGGACGCTTTCGCTTGCACTGTCACGTTTCTTTGACGTACTTCCGGTCCAACAAGCCCTTCGACAGGAAAGCGACATGTCGCTGACAGCAGACGAGCTCGCCAAGAGACAGGCCATTATCGAGGCCTGCCGGCGCATGAACGCGCTCGGCATCAACCAGGGCACATCGGGCAATATCAGCGTCCGGCATGCGGACGGGCTCCTGGTCACGCCGACCAGCGTGCCCTATGAGGCCATGAGTCCGGACCAGATCGTCTTCATGGCCATGGACGGCTCGCACGCGCCCGGCCAGAAGCCGTCGAGCGAATGGCGCTTCCATCGCGACATCCTGAAGTCGCGGCCCGACGTCAACGCCGTGGTGCACGCCCACCCGACCTATTGCACCATCCTGGCGATCATGGGCATGGAGATCCCGCCGGTGCATTACATGATCGCGGCGGCAGGCGGCGACAGCATCCGCTGCGCGCCCTACGCGACGTTCGGAACGGCGGAGCTGTCCGAGCATGCGGTGCGGGCGCTGGAGGGCCGGCTCGCCTGCCTGCTCGATCATCACGGCATGATCGCGATCGGCAAGTCCTTGGACAAGGCGATGTGGCTGGCGGTCGAGGTCGAGACGCTGGCGCGGCAATATCACGGCTGCCTGCAGCTCGGACAACCGCCGTTACTCCCCAGCGAGGAGATCGAACGGGTCCGCCAGCGCATGGCCGGTTACGGTCTGTCGGAAGGGTAGGGCGGGCCAGACGATGTTGGTGCGGATCAGGCATCTCGTCGATCGCAAGAAGACGAACCGCACCATGGTTCGGCTGCGTGCGCTGTTGCGCAGCAACGAGTTCTATTTGATCCCGCTCGCGCTCGTGATCGGCACGCTCGCGGGTGCCGTCGTGACGCTGATGGCCCACATCGCCCAGATCGCGCATGTCGTGATCTACGGCATTCCCGTCGACGTCCGCCTGTCGGCCAACGCGAGCGTCAGCCCCTGGGCAGCGTTGATCGCACCCGCGCTCGGGGGGCTCGCGCTCGGCATCATGGAATGGTCGCGGCGGCGCATGAAGATCTCGAACGCGGTCGACCCGATCGAGGCCAACGCGCTGCGCGGCGGCGATCTGTCGATGCGCGACAGCGTGGTGGTGTCGAGCCAGACCCTGATCTCTAACGGCTGCGGCGCCTCGGTCGGCCTCGAGGCCGGCTACACCCAGATCGGCTCGGGGATCGCCTCGCTGCTCGGCAAGTTCTTCAACCTTCGCCGCAACGATCTGCGCCTGATGGTCGGTTGCGGGGCGGCCGCGGCGATCGCGGCGGCGTTCGGCGCGCCGATCACCGGCGCCTTCTATGCCTGCGAGCTGATCGTCGGCGTCTATTCGGTCGGCAGCGCTGCGCCGATCCTGGCGGCCTCGCTGGCGGGCGCCCTGACCGCGCAATGGCTCGGCGGCGCGCCCTATTCGCTGGAGATACCCAAGGTCAGCGCCGTCGGCGTCGAGCAGTACCTCGCCTTGATCGGGCTCGCCCTCATCACCAGCGGCGTCGGCATCGCCGTGATGCGCTCCTCGCCGGTGTTCGAGCGGCTGTTCGCCTGGATGCCGGTCTGGCTGCGTCCCGTGATCGGCGGCCTCATCGTCGGCGGGTTCGCGATCATCACGCCGCAGGTTCTCGCGGCCGGCCATGGCGCCATGGTGCTCGATCTCTTCCACGACATGACCATCGGCCTGATCGCGCTGATCATCGCCTTGAAGGTGACGGCCTGCCTGATCTCGCTCGCCTCGGGGTTTCGCGGCGGCCTGTTTTTCGCTTCGCTGTTCGTCGGCAGCCTGATCGGAAAGTTCTTTGCCGAGCTGTTGGAACTGATCAGTCCGCATTTCGTGATCGACCCGCTGGTGGCGATGCTGACCGGCATGGCGACGCTCGGCGTCGCCATCGTCGGCGGCCCGCTCACGATGTCGTTCCTGGTGCTCGAGATGACCCGCAATGTCGACGTCACCGCCGTGGTGCTGGCGGGCTGCATCGTCACCTCGATCTGCGTCCGCTTCATGTTCGGCCATTCCTTCTCGACTTGGCGCTTGCATCTGCGCGGCGAGACCATTCGCAGCGCCAACGACGTCGGCTGGCTGCGCAACCTCACGGTCGAGCGCCTGATGCGCTCGGACGTCGGCAAGGTGCCGTCGACCACGACGATCGCCGCCGCGCGCCGCGAGTTCGCGCTCGGCTCGCGGCCGGGAATCGTCATCGTCAACAATGCCGACGAATATATCGGCCTCGTCCTGCTGCCCGATCTGTTCTCCAGCGACCTCGACACCATCGCCGACGACATCCAGGTGATCGAGCTCGCCCGCCTGATCGACATCGTGCTGATCCCCGAAATGAACGTGAAGTCGGCGATGGCGGTGTTCGACGAAGCCGAGGCGGAGATGCTGGCGGTGGTCGATTCCACCGACAGCCGCAAGGTGGTCGGCTTCCTCACCGAGAACTTCGCCCGCCGCCGCTATGTCGAGGAGATCGACAAGGCGACGAGGGGCGTGCTGGGGGCGCTGTCTTAGGCGGGCTTATCGACCGGGCGGAGTTGCGACGACCCAGGCTGGAACGCTTCCGGGACCGAAAACGGCGCGGCTGTTCATGATTCGCTCAGGTTGGATGGTTCAATCTGGTTCTGATCGTTCGGTTTACAATCGTTCAAAGCGTGGCAGATCGCCGCGATCATGAAACCAATTCAGTGGTTTACGCGTTAGAGCGGGTTTGCATAGATGTGCTTGGGCGAAACAGAGGAAGATCACAATGAGCAGACTCATGATTTCCGCATCCTACCGCAACACCGTCCTGGCTGCGTGCGCAGGCCTGGCGCTGTTCGCGGCCTCGGTGTCGCCCTCGGCCGCAGCAGCCCCCCGGCCGGCCCAGGCCGCTCCCGCAAACGCAGGTCAGGGCTCCTCCGACGTCACGGACTTTAGCGCAGCTCGCCGCCGCTACTATCGGCGCGGACCGAACGCCGCAGGTCTCGCCTTCATGGGCGCGGCAGCGGGGATCATCGGCGGAGTGATCGCCGAGCAGCGGCGCCGCGACTACTATGAGAACAACTATTATTATGGCCCGCGACGTTACTATGGCGGCCCAGGCTATTACGGCGGTCAGGGCTATTACGGGGGCAGTCCCTATTATTACGACCCGGGCTATTGATATCGGCCGTATCGCGCGGTCGTTTGTCTTCCGGATCTTTGCAAAAGGGCGGTGCTTTGCGCCGCCCTTCTTGTTACTCGCGGTGTAGCCATCCGGGCTACCGGACCGGGGTGTGTCGCCGGGTTGTCAACCCATCCGCGTGAAAACATTCCGCTTTACCGAAATTCGGATTTGTCGTATGTGTCGTCCATCCCGGCTCATCCTTGAGGGGCGATCGTGATGCCGTCATGTTCGCGAGTCGGGGCTTGCGGTGGACGCGGCAGCGTCGGGCGCGAGAGGTGCGGGCAGGGAGGGTAGTCCCCGGTGAGCTCGCGGCCGCGCGCGGACGAACGGCGCTGCTAGGTTCGTCTCGTCTGTAAGTTTCCGGCGCTGTCGACGGTGTCAGGGAAAACTGCGGCGAAATGGCGGGCCGTGCGTACGGCAAAACCGTGTGGTCCTGGCCGTCGTTGCTACGGTCAAGCCTTGGCGAATGTGACATTGGCGTCAACCGGCGTCGTGTTAGCGACTTTCGCGAAGGTGAGGGAGGCCAGAAGGAATTCGGCTCCCGGGAGAGCGCGGCATAAGCCGTCCGACCATCGCGCAGGGAAGGCCGAGTGCTTGGCTACACCTGTATGCTGCTGTGCGGTTCTTTCTGCGTGTGCTTTTCGCGCAGCGGACCGCGGGTGCCAGTCGGCACCCGGTCTTCCCTGCGCTCTCTTGGCTCAAGAGGGTCGAGCAATCAAGCAAGGCTCGGGCGAATAAGCCGCGAGGACGCGAAGGCGTGTCTGCAAGCAAGATGCGAGCCGAAAGAGCAATGCAGTTGCCTCATACTCCGTCATTGCGAGCGCAGCGAAGCAATCCAGAATCCCTCCGTGGAAAGACTCTGGATTGCTTCGCTGCGCTCGCAATGACGAGGAGGAGAGTGTGCGCACCACACTTCGCTCTCGTGCCCCGGACGCCATCAGCGCGTTTACGCGCGTCTTCGACGCGCTATGGCAGCGTCCCTTCGACGATGCGCTGCAGAGCCGGGGCCCACTCGCGGCATGGTGCCGTATCGCTCCGGGTCCCGGCTCTGCGCTGCCACGCTCAAAGCGTTGCAGCTTGTCCGGGACACGTTCGTGAGCACGATCGCCGCCTCGCGTATGGACTTGGCCTGCGCAATCCGGTTCAATGGGCCATTGAGCTTCCAGGCGACAACGATGTCGAAATATCTGCTGATCCTTCTCTTGGTCGCCGCGCCGGCGGCGGCGCAGATCAAGCCCACGCCGAAGAGCGCGGCGGCGCGTCCCGACCCCTGCGCACCGATCGGGCGGACCGCGGACGGCAAGCTGGTCTATTCCATGAAATGCGAGAACCTGCCGGCGCCGCCCGCACCGCCGCCGCAGGCGGAACTGAAGGAGGCGCCGGCCGCGGCCGAGCCGGAGCCGGAGGTCAGGCGGAGCGGCATATTCGGCTGGTCCTACGACCGCAGGTGATGTGGCTTCGCCCCTTGCGCGAAGCCCGATGGAGTGCTTTTTGCTGAAAGTTCCCGCGGGGCGCATCGCCCCCGATCCAGAGAGATGAGATGAGCAAACTCGTTATCCGCGCCGGCGATTTCACCTTCGATGCCCGTTTCGAGGAGCAAGCGGCGCCCAAAACCGTCGCCGCCTTCCGCAAGGCGCTGCCGTTCGAAAGCCACATCATCCATGTGCGCTGGAGCGGCGAGGGCGTGTGGATGCCGCTCGGCGACCTCGACTTCGGCGTCGGCTACGAGAACCACACCAGCTATCCGGCGCCCGGCCAGATCATCCTCTATCCCGGCGGCATCAGCGAGACCGAGATCCTGCTGGCCTATGGCGGCGTGCATTTCGCGAGCAAGATGGGCCAGCTCGCCGGCAATCATTTCATCACGCTGACCTCGGGCCTGGAGAATCTGGCGACGCTGGGCAAGAGCGTGCTGTGGAAGGGCGCGCTGCCGATCCGCTTCGAGGAAGTCTGAGTGACTGAGCCCCGCTACCCGCGCGATCTCCGCGGTTACGGCCGCAACCCGCCGCATCCGCAATGGCCCGGTGACGCGCGGGTCGCGGTGCAGTTCGTCGTCAATTTCGAAGAGGGCGGCGAGAACAACATCCTGCACGGCGATCGCGCCTCGGAAGCCTTCCTGTCCGACGTGCTCGGCGCGCAGCCCTGGCCCGGTCAGCGCCATGCCAACATCGAATCCATGTTCGAATATGGCTCGCGCGCCGGCTTCTGGCGGCTGTGGCGGATGTTCAACGAGCGGAAGTGGCCGACCACGGTGTTCGGCGTCGCCACTGCACTGAAGCGCAATCCGGAAATCGTCGCGGCGATGAAGGAGGCGGGCTGGGACATCGCCAGCCACAGCCTGAAATGGATCGAGCACAAGGACATGACCGAGGCGCAGGAACGCGCCGAGATCGCCGAGTCCATCCGCGTCCATACCGAGGCGACGGGCTCGCGTCCGCTCGGCTGGTACACCGGGCGCTCCTCGATCAACACCAACCGTCTGCTGATGGAGGAGGGCGGCTTCCTCTATCTCTGCGACTCCTACGCCGACGATTTGCCCTATTGGGTCAAGGGCACGGGCGGCAAGCAGCTCATCATTCCCTATACGCTCGATGCCAACGACATGCGGTTCATCAACCCGCAGGGCTTTGCCGAGGGCGAGCAGTTCTTCACCTATCTGAAGGACGCCTTCGACGTGCTCTACGCGGAAGGTGAGACCGCGCCGAAGATGATGTCGGTCGGCCTGCATTGCCGCCTCGCCGGCCGGCCCGGCCGCGCAGCGGGCCTGATCCGCTTTCTCGACTATATCGGCAAGCACGAGCGCGTCTGGGTGCCGACACGGCTGCAGATCGCGCAGCACTGGCACGACAAGCACGCCCACCTTGCCGCCGACGCATTCGAGATCGGGTGAGATGATGTCGCAGATTTCGCTCGCCGATCTCAACACTGCAAGCACGGCCGACTTCGTCGCGGTGCTCGCCAACGTCGTCGAATATTCGCCGTGGATCGCCGAGCAGCTCGCGGCAAAGCGGCCGTTCGCCGGCATCAACGAGCTGCACGCCGCGCTGATGACGGCGATCCAGAGTGCCGAGCCCGACGTGCAGCTGGCACTGATCCGGGCGCATCCCGATCTTGCCAACAAGACCCAGCGCGCCGCCGGCCTCACCGCGGAATCGACCGACGAGCAGAACAGCGCCGGGCTCGACCGGCTGTCGGATGCCGAATATTCCGCGTTCGAGCGGGCCAACAATGCCTATCGCGACAAGTTCGGCTTCCCCTATATCGTCTGCGTGCGCCGTCACACCAAGGATTCCGTGCTGCGCGACTTCGAGGCCCGGCTGCTCAACATCGCCAAGACCGAGACAAGGCGTGCGATCGAGGAGATCGGCCGCATCTCCGCGCTGCGGCTCGACCAGCTCGTCGTCGCCGACGACAGTCTGAAGGTGCACGGCCGGCTCTCGACCCATGTGCTGGACAACCAGATCGGCAAGCCCGCGCCGGGCATTCCGATTGAGCTGGTGGAGCTCGCGAGCCTTGGCGAGAACCGCGTCATCGCGCGCACGGTGACCAATGCCGACGGCCGCACCGACGGGCCGCTGATCGGCGGCCGTCCGCTGCCGATCGGTCGCTACGAGCTCAGATTCCGCGTTGCCAAATATTATGCCGCGCGCAACGTGCCGCTGTCCGACCCGCCGTTCCTCGACGAGATCCCGCTGCGCTTTGCGATCAGCGAGCCGGAAAGCCATTACCACGTGCCGCTGCTGGTCACGCCCTGGAGCTACTCGACCTATCGCGGCAGCTAGCCCCCAAACTTGTCGAGCAGCGCCGGAAACAGCCGGTCCGGCTTGAAGGGCGGTGCAGTAAAGCGAATGCCGGTGGCATCCGCGATCGCGTTGCCGAGCGCGGCGGCGACCGGATTGTACGGGCTCTCGCTCATCGATTTCGCGCCGAGTGGTCCGATCGTGTCGGACGTGTCGGCGAAGAACACTTCCGTGCGCGGCACGTCGGCGAATGAGGGCAGGTGGTAGTCGCGGAATTTCGGATTGATGACGCGGCCGTTCGCGTCGATCACCATCTCCTCGTAGAGCGCAGCGCCGAGCGCCTGCGCCACGCCGCCTTCGACCTGACCGCGGCACTGCATGGGATTGGCGACCACGCCCGCGTCCGCGGCGTGCACGCTCCTGAGAATCCGGAGCTCGCCGGTGCCCCTGTTCACCGCGACGCGAAAGCCCTGCACGTTGAACCCCACCGATCGCGGCGTGCCGCCGGACGTACCGCTGCCTGCGAACGGCCGGCCGCGCTCGCGGGCGAGCTTCGCCAGCTCCGTAAAAGGCATGCGGCGGACGCCGCTGACGACAGCGTCCGCATCGAGCGCGCAAGTCTCCACATCGCACAGCCAGGCGCCGGCGGCTGCCGCCTTCAGCTCGCTCGCGAGCTGCACGGCAGCCGCATGCGTCGCCTTGCCCGCAACGAAGGTGCCGGCGCTGCCATACGCGCCGGTGTCGTGGCCGCCATGGGCGGTGTCGGACTGGCGCAGATGGATTCTCTCGACGGTCGTCGCCAGCGTGGTCGCCGCGATCTGGCGATGCACGGTGCTGGTGCCGTTGCCGAACTCGGCCGTGCCGACGGTGAGATCGAAGCCGCCGTCGTCGTTGAGCGCGATCGCAGCATCGGCGAAGTGTCCGGCCGGCGGCACGGTGTCGATCATGGTCAGCGCGATGCCATCGCCGATCAGCCAATCCGGCGACAGCTCCGGCTGCGGGCCATCGGCCTGCATCGCGCGCTCGACGAGATCGAGGCACTGGTCGAGCCCATAGGAGCCGTAGAGCACGTCGTGAAATTCGGACGGCGGCGGCGACAGCATGGGATCGCCGGCCCTCACGATATTGCGCCGGCGCATCTGGTAGGGGCTGATGCCGAGTTGCCTCGCCAGCTCGTCGATCGCCGCTTCCACGGCGATCAGCGCCTGCGGCAGGCCATAGCCGCGAAACGCCCCGGCCGGCACGGTGTTGGTGTAGACGGCGACGCCGTCGACCCGCTTGTTCGGGCAATTGTAGACGGCGATGGACTCGGCCAGCGCGTGAAACATCACGGGGCCGGCGTGATTGCCGTAGGCGCCGGTGTTGGAGAGCACGTCGAGCTGGAGCGCGGTGAGCTTGCCGTCGCTATCGGCGCCGGCTTTGACGTGGATCCGCATCGGATGCCGCGTCGAGGTCGCGATGAACTGCTCCTCGCGTGTCAGCTCCAGCTTGACCGGCCGCCCCGTCCTCAGCGCGGCGAGCGCCAGGATGTCCTCGACGAACATCTCCTGCTTGCCGCCGAACCCGCCGCCGACGCGTTCGCAGAACACGCGGACCTTGTCTATGGGGAGCTGGAAGATGTCCGACAGCGCACGCCGGGTCAGGAACGGCACCTGCGTCGAGGTGCGGACATTGAGCACGCCGGAATCATCGAGCCAGGCGAGGCCGCCATGGGTCTCGAGCGCAGCGTGCTGCACACGGTGACTGTGGAAAGTGGCCTCATAGGTAGCGGCAGATGTCGCAAGCGCCGATGCGACGTCGCCGAACTCGCCATGCGTCTCCGCGACCAGGTTGCGCTCGGCATCGGCAACGCGGTTCGCGCTGGTGCGGCCGGGATGAACGACCGGCGCGCCCGGTGCCATCGCCTGCTCGGGATCGATCAGCGCCGGCAGAATCTCGTAACTGACTTTCAGCCTGCGGCACGCCGCCTCGGCGCCTGCTTCGGTCTCGGCGATGACGGCGGCAACCTTCTGGCCGATGAACCGGACGACGTCGTCGAGGACGCGGGTATCCTCCGGGTCCATCCAGTCCTTCTCGTGCCGCGCCGTCGACATCAGGACGGACGGCGCATCCTCATGCGTCAGCACGGCGTGCACGCCGGGGATGCCCAGAGCGTCCGACTTGTCGATCGCGATGATCCTGGCGTGGGCGTGCGGCGATCGCAGCAGCTTGATGTGGAGCAGGCCATCGATTGCGGTGTCGAAGGTGTAGCGTGCCGCGCCGCGGACCACGTCGGGGCCTGCGGGGGCCGGCAGGCTGCGGCCGAAGGCGGCACCGGCCTCGACGCTCGCCTCGACATTGGTCTTGCCGATGATCGCATCCTCGATCGAGCGATAGCCGGTGCAGCGGCAGATGTTGCCCTTCAGTGCCGCGCCGAGGTCGGTGCGCTGCGCCTGGTTCAGCGAGGCGCAGGTCAGGATCATGCCGGCGGTGCAGAAGCCGCATTGGAAGCCCTGCGCATCGAGGAAGGCCTGCTGCATCGGATGCTTGCCGTGATCGCCGCCAAGGCCTTCGATCGTGGTCACGGTGCGGCCCTCGGCCCGGAACGCCGGGATCAGGCAGCTGTGCACGGGCTCGCCGTCGAGCAGCACGGTGCAGGCGCCGCAGTCGCCGGCATCGCAGCCCTTCTTCACGCCGAAATGGCCGAGCTCCCGCAGGAACGTGCGCAGGCACTGGCCGACGCGCGGCTCCTGGGAAAATGCCTTGCCGTTGACCTCAAGGCTCATGCGGGTGTCGCTCCCAAGAGCTCGCCGCGAATTTCCTCGGCAAGGCGCAGCGTCATGTGCTTGCGCCAAAGTGGCGTGCCATGGATGTCCGTGTGGTACAGATCATCTGTAATCTCTTGCATGAGCGCGGCGCGCAGCGCGCTCGGGTCCAGGGCTTTGCGGAAGCGTAACTGGATCGGCCGCACCGTCGACGCGGTGACTGTGAGCGTCAGCGTGTCGTCGGCTTCGAGGCTGCCGATCAAGAGCGCCGCCGAGCGGCCGACCGGCGCCAGCGAGATCTGGCGGAAAGCGGTGCGGCGCCTCAAGGCGGCGATCGGGACGTCGATCTGCCGGAGGAGGTCGCCTGGCATCAGGCGATTGCATTGGTTGCCGGTGACGAATTCGGCGACGGGAAGCCTCCGTTCACCGCCGCCGGCTTTCCAGATGGTGCAGACGCCGTCGAGTGCCGACGTCAGCGAGATCATCGGTCCCGCCGGCAGCGACATGCAGAGATTGCCGCCGACGGTCGCGGTCTTCCAGATCTTGAACGAGGCAAGGAAGGCCCGGCAGCATTGGTTGATCAGCGGCGCTGCGAGCCAATCGGACGGGCAGGCGAGTCCATCGAGCTCTGCGATGGTGCAGGTGGCGGCGATCGAGAGGTGGCTCTCGGTGATCGTCAGCGCCGGCCATTTCAGATCGGTGAGATCGATCAGTCGTGTCAGATGCGTTTGCGGCTCCGAGAACAGCCAGGTGCCGCCTGCGAGCCAAGCATCACCTGCCGTCCAAACGGGCAGCTGCGCGCGCGTTTGCGGATGGGCGACGGCTGTGATGGTATTCAAGTCCATGGCTGTGCCAACGCGTCCCAAGGGTGAATGGTCCGAGAGAAGTGTTGCAAGACGGGAGCCAAGTGGCAACAGCAAGTCGCAGCAAGGACGCAAGTCGTCCTCCGCCTTGCGGCTCCGCTGTCAGCTTGTGTGAGGAGAAGCAGGATCATGAGTGAGGCAAGTCCGACCTGGATCAGGGATCCCCTGGCCATCCTCGCCGACGGGGCCGAGCGCGGGATTGTCGTGAAGGACGGCCGGATCGTCGAGCTCGTGCCGGCGGGCGGTGTGCCGGCAAGTACGGATGTCGCAGTGTTCGATGCGGGCGAGCACGTCGTGCTGCCGGGCTTGATCAACACGCATCATCATTTCTACCAGACGCTGACGCGGGCGCTGCCGGCGGCGATGGACCGCGAGCTGTTCCCCTGGCTCCAGGCGCTCTATCCGGTGTGGGCGAGGCTGACGCCGGAAGCGCTCGAGCTCGGCGTCACCGTGGCGATGTCCGAGCTTTTGCTCTCCGGCTGCACCACCACGACGGACCACCACTACGTCTTCCCGGCGGGGCTCGAGGAATCCGTCGATATCGAGGTGGCGGTGGCGAAGCGCCTCGGCGTGCGCGTGCTGCTCACGCGCGGCTCGATGAACCTGTCGCAGCGCGACGGCGGCCTGCCGCCGGACAGCGTCGTGCAAGACGAGGACACCATTCTCGCCGACAGCGCCCGCGTCGTCGCCAAGCATCACCAGCGCGGCGCGGACGCGATGGTGCAGATCGCGCTCGCGCCATGCTCGCCGTTCTCGGTGACGACGTCGCTGATGCGCGCCACGGCAGATCTAGCCGACAAGCTCGACGTGCGCCTGCACACCCATCTCGCCGAGACCGAGGATGAGAACAGATTCTGCCAGCAGATGTATGGCTGCCGCCCGCTCGACTATCTCGAGCAATGCGGCTGGCTCAACGCGCGCACCTGGCTCGCCCACGGAATCTTCTTCAATCCGGACGAGATGAGACGGCTCGGCAAGGCCGGCACGACCGTCAGCCATTGTGCGTGCAGCAACCAGCTGCTCGCGTCCGGCTGTTGCCCGGTGTGCGACATGGAAGAAGCCGGCGTCGGGATCGGCATTGGTGTCGACGGCTCGGCCTCCAACGACGGGTCCAACCTGATGCAGGAGGTCCGGGCCGCCTTCCTGCTGCAGCGGGCGCGCTATGGCGTGACGAAGGTCAGCCACAAGGATGCGCTGCGCTGGGCCACCAAGGGCTCGGCGGCGTGCGTCGGCCGGCCGGAACTCGGCGACATCGCCGTCGGCAAGGCCGCTGATCTCGCGCTGTTCAAGCTCGACGAGCTGCGCTTCTCCGGCCACGGCGATCCACTGGCCGCGCTCGTGCTATGCGGGGCGCATCGCGCCGACCGGGTGATGGTGGCTGGAAAATGGGCGGTGATCGACGGTGCGATCCCGGGCCTCGATGTCGCCGACCTCGTCCGTCGCCACAGTTCCGCGGCGCGCGCGATGCAGGCGGGATAGTCGGGGCAAAATAAAAAGAGGGGGCAGCCACAAGTGCCGGGTGCTTCTGGCCACCCCCTCCGAACCTCCTCCGGGAGGAGCAGGTGATTTAGCCAATGCAAGAAGCGTGCTACTTGCCCGGCAGCTTGTCGTCGATGCCCTTCACGTAGAAATTCATGCCGAGGATCTGGCCGTCATCCAGGTGATCGCCGCCCTTGCACTCGACCGGCTTGCCGTCCTGCCCAACGATCGGGCATTTGAACGGATGCAGCTTGCCAGCGGTGATCGCGGCCTGGGCATCCTCAGCCATTTTTTTCACATCGTCAGGCATGTTGGTGTAGGGCGCCATCGCGAACATGTGGCTATCGAGGCCGCCCCACGTGTCCTCGGACTTCCAGGTACCGGCGAGCTCGGCCTTGACGCGCTCGATGTAATAGGGGCCCCAGGTGTCGAGGATCGAGGTCAGCTGGGTCTTGGGGCCGAACTTGATCATCTCGGAATCCTGCCCGAAGGCCAGCTTGCCGCGCTCGCTGGCGATCTGCATGGCGGCGGGCGAATCCGTGTGCTGCATGATGACGTCGGCGCCCTGGTCGATCAGCGCCTTTGCGGCGTCGGCCTCCTTGCCCGGGTCGAACCAGGTGTTGGCCCAAATGATCTTGACCTTGATGTTCGGGTTGATGGTCTGCGCCGCCAGCATCGTCGCGTTGATGCCGGAGACGACCTCCGGAATCGGGAACGAGCCGATATAGCCGAGCACGCCGGACTTCGACATCTTGGCCGCGATCAGGCCTTGAATGTAGCGGCCCTGATACCATTTCGCCGAATAGGTCGACATGTTCGGGTTGCGCTTGTAACCGGTGGCGTGCTCGAAATGCACGTTCGGATATTTCTTGGCGACCTTCAGCGTCGGATCCATGTAGCCGAACGAGGTGGTGAAGATCAGCTTGTTGCCCGCGCGGACGAGCTGCTCGATCGCTCGCTCGGAGTCCGGTCCTTCGGGCACGTTCTCGAGATAGGTGGTCTCGATCTTGTCGCCCAATTCTTTCACCAGCGCCTGGCGACCGAGGTCGTGCTGATAGGTCCAGCCGAGATCTCCGATCGGACCGAGATAAATGAAGCCGACTTTCAGCTTGTCGGCGGCGGAGGCCGCACTGACACTCCCGGCGAGCAAGAGCCCGGCAGCCAGTGCAAGAAGTGATTTCCTCATCATCAATCTCCAAACATCGGGGGAAGCCACAATCCGCCGCATGCGCGCCCCTTCGCGCACACTGCGGAAACGAAATCTAGCGGTCGGGCACGAACACCGTGCCGAGCGCGGCCGGTGCGGTCGAGCCGCCCGTGCGCGCGCGGGAGAGCAGGACCAGCACGATGACGGTCGCAAGGTAAGGCAGCGCCGACATGAATTGCGAGGGAATGCCGACGCCCCAACCTTGCGCGTGCAGCTGCAGGATCGTCACCGCGCCGAACAGATAGGCGCCGACGACGAGCCGGCCCGGCCGCCAGGACGAAAACACCACCAGCGCCAATGCGATCCAGCCGCGCCCCGCGGTCATGCCTGGAATGAAGAACGGCGTATAGGCGAGCGGCAGATAGGCGCCCGCAAGACCCGCGCAGGCGCCGCCGAACATCACCGCGAAGGTGCGGATGCGCAGTACGGGATAGCCGAGCGCATGCGCGGAAACGTGATTGTCGCCGCAGGCGCGCAAGATCAGTCCCGCCCGGGTGCGGTACAGGAACCGCCACACGCCGACGATCAGCGCGATCGAGAAATAGAGGAAGCCGTCCTCGCCGAACAGCACGCGGCCGATCAGCGGGATATCGGTCAGGACAGGGATATGGAGGTGCACGGCCGGCGTGATGCGCTCGCCGACGAAGCCGGCGCCGATCAGGCCCGAGAGCCCGACGCCGAGGATGGTCAGCGCGAGGCCGGTGGCGACCTGGTTGACGGCGAGCCCAAGCGCCATCAGCGCGAACACGAGCGACATCAGCATGCCCGCGACGATGCCGAACAGCGCGCCGATAAAGGTTGATCCGGTCAGCCACGCGCCGGCAAAGCCACAGGCCGCGCCGACGATCATCATGCCCTCGACGCCGAGATTGAGCACGCCGGAACGCTCGACCACGAGCTCGCCCGTCGCCGCAATCAACAGCGGCGTCGACGCGGCGAGCACCGCCAGGATGATGGCCTCAACCAGCACCACGGGCCACCTGTCGGTTCGGGAACACCAGCTTGAAGCGGTAGAGAATGAGGGAGTCGCAGGCGAGCACGTAGAACAGCAGAATGCCCTGAAAGACCTTGGTGACGTCCAGCGGAATCTTCATCGCGATCTGCGCCTGCTCGCCGCCGATAAAGGTCAACGCGAGGAAGAGGCCTGCAATTAATATTCCAAGCGGGTTCAACCGGCCGAGGAAGGCGACGATGATCGCGGTAAAGCCGTAGCCGGGCGAGATGCCGGGCTGGAGATGCCCGACCGGCCCCGCCACCTCGATGATGCCGGCAAGCCCGGCCAGCGCCCCGGAGACGGCGAAGGTCAGGATGATCAGCTGGTTGGCGTTGAAGCCGCCGAACCGCGCTGCACGCGGCGCGGCGCCGACCACGCGGATCTCGAAACCCTTGATGGTGCGCCCGAGCAGGATCGCGGCTGCCGCGACGACGAACAGGGCGATGATCGAGCCGACATGGAGCCGGCCGCCCTCGATCAGCAACGGCACCGTCGCCACCGGATCGAACTCGGCCGTGGTCGGGAAATTGAAGCCGTGCGGATCCCGCCAGGGACCGCGCACGAGATAGTCGAGGAAAAGGTCGGCGACATAGACCAGCATCAGGCTGGTCAGGATCTCGCTGGCGCCGAACTTCACCCTGCAGATCGCAGGGATCAGGGCATAGAGCGCGCCCGCGGCGGCGGCGAGGACGAGCATGGCCGGCAGCACCCAGGCGCCGGCGTCAGTGCCTTGCGTCTTCACCGCGATCCAGCTTCCCGCGACTGCGCCGATCAGGAATTGCCCTTCGGCGCCGATGTTCCAGACGTTGGCGAGATAGCACAGCGACAGGCCGATCGCGATCATCACCAGGGGCGTCGCCTTCACCGCGATCTCCTGGAGCGAATAGCCGTCGGTCAGGGGCGCAATGAAATAGGCGTGCAGGGCAAGCAGCGGATTCTTGCCGAGGATCGCGAACAGGATGACCATGGTCACGATCGTAAGGCCAATCGCGATCAGGGGGGACACCAGCGCGATCGTATTGGAGCGCTCGGCACGCTTCTCAAGCACCAGCTGCATGCGCGACCTCCTTCGGCTGCAGGCTGCTGCCGCCCATCAGAAGGCCCAGCTTCTCGCGGCTTGCTTCGCCTGCCGAGAGCGGAGCCGACAGCTTGCCGTGGAACATCACGGCGATGCGGTCGGCGATCTCGGCGAGCTCGTCGAGATCCTGGCTGGTCACGAGCACCGCGGCGCCTGCGGTGGCGAGATCGAGCAGCGCCTGACGGATGACGGCGGCAGCGCCGGCATCGACGCCCCAAGTCGGCTGGCTCACCACCAGCACCGCGGGGTTGCGCAGGATCTCGCGTCCCACGATGAACTTCTGCAGATTGCCGCCGGACAGGCTCGCGGCCTCGGGATCGCGCTTGGCCTTGCGGACGTCGAAGGTTTCGGTCGCGCGGTCGACCGTTCTCAGCGTGGCCGCCGTATCGATGAAACCGCGATGGACCATGCCGCTGGCGGCATGGCCGGTGAGCAGCGCATTCTCCGACAGTCTCATCCGCGGCGCCGTGCCGTGGCCGAGCCGCTCCTCGGGAACGAAAGCTGCGCCCAGCTTTCGCCGTTGGGTGATCGAGAGGTGGCCGGCGGCGATGCCTTCGATCACCACCGTTCCGGGGTCCTTCGAGAGGCGCTCGCCGGAAAGCGCCGCGAACAATTCGTCCTGGCCGTTGCCGGCGACGCCGGCGATGCCGAGGATCTCGCCGCCCTTCAGCTCGAATGAGATGTGCTCGAGCCGCACGCCATGCGCCTCGGCGGGGGCGAGCGAGAGATCGTTGACGACGAGCCGCGGCACGGTGGTCTTGCGGCCCGATGCGGCCTTCACTTCCTTGACCTCGCCGCCGACCATCATCCGCGCAAGTGAGGCGGCGGTTTCGAGCCGAGGATTGCAGGTCTCGACCTTCCTGCCGCCGCGCAGGATCGTCGCGGTGTCGCAGAGCCGTTTCACCTCCTCCAGCTTGTGGCTGATGTAGAGGATGGCGCGGCCTTCGGCCTTGAGGCGCTCCAACACGATGAAGAGCTGGTCGGCTTCCTGCGGCGTCAGCACCGCGGTGGGCTCGTCCAGGATCAGGAATTTCGGATCCTGCATCAAGGCGCGGACGATCTCGATGCGCTGGCGCTCGCCGACGGAGAGTTGCCACACCTCGCGCCTGGGATCGAGCGGCAGGCCGTAAGTCTTGGACACCTGTTCCAGCCGGGACGACATGTCCTTGAAGGATTCCTTGCCGTCGAGGCCGAGCGCAACGTTCTCGGCCACCGTGAGATTGTCGAACAGCGAGAAGTGCTGGAACACCATGCCGATGCCGCGGCTGCGGGCTTCGGACGGACCGGACAGCACGATTCGCTCGCCCTGCCAGTGAATCTCGCCGGCGCTGGGCTGGATCAGTCCGTAGATCGCCTTGACCAGCGTCGACTTGCCGGCGCCGTTCTCGCCCAGCAGGGCGTGGATTTCCCTCGGCCAGATGTCGATATCGATGCAATCGTTGGCAATGAAATCCCCGTAACGCTTGGTGAGGCCGATGGTCCTCAGGAGCGGGGATTTGCCGGAATGCTGGCCGTTGGGCGTCGGATCTAACATTCGCTGATGCGCTTGCATGGGTGAAGTGCCTCAATACTGGGCCAGTTTGGACCGCGGTGTAAGATGTGAAAAAGCATCATCCCTTGCTCAACGCTTCGGCAGGCCCTCGGCCCAGCGCTTGTCATCGATTCCGAGCGATCAATTCCCGCAAACGGCACCTGGACGGCCGGGGCGATCGCGTCCGCGAGTGGGTCCTCTGTTGCAAATTTGTGACGGTTCAAGGCAAATCGGAACCCGCTGTGCAGACCTGACGCCATGTTGAGCAATGGACGCGTCGGTCGCCCATCGCGTGGAGTGCAGCGGCGGCAACAGCTGCGTCGATGCGGCACTGCGTTCGGGCGCAATCAGAAAATCCGAATAAAAACAATCGGGAATGTTCGGCAGCGATGCCTCTCTCGTTGCGTGTTCGCTCCACGTCGGGGCGCTGCGATTTTTCCGTCACCCGTCGCGTGCTGCTGCAACATGCGGCACGCCATGTGAAAAGTTGAGGCTTCTCGGTCCCGGAGATCGGCGCAAATGTCGCACCCAGGGGCGCGCATTTTTGCTTGCCCAAACGAGGGGGTATTCAGGATGTCGTTTCGTTGTAAGGCAGTGGCAGCAGCGGCGCTGTCACTTGCTACGCTGGCCATCGGTGGCCTGGCTCAGGCGGCGGACCTGCCGGTCAAGGCGGCCAAGAAGGCTCCAGACCTTCCGTTCTTCCTGGTGATCGATAACCGCGTCACGTTCTCATACATCTTCAACGCTGCGCAACCGGGCGCGTGGTCATTCCGGCCAGATGGGTCGATCGACAGCAAGACCACCAAGCAGGTCTATTCGTTCACTCATTTCGACCTCTGGGCGTACGGCACCAACTTCTTCACCATCTCCCTGTTCAAGTCGGATCACAATGATCCGGCGGGGCCGTGCACCAATGCGGGGACGATCTTCGGTGCGCCGGCGACGTGCGCGGGTGCGACCGAAATCTACGGCCTGTTCCGCTCGACCTTCGGCTGGAACGAACTCTTCAACACCAAGGCCTTCAGCGCGGGCCCGCTGCACAACATTTCGTTCGAAGTCGGCATGGATGCCAATACCGAGAACCGGTATTTCGGCGCTGCCAAGCGCGACGTCGTCGGCGGTCTGCAGTTCGCATTCGACCTGCCCTACAAGGGGTACGTCAATGTCGCGCCGCTGGTCTATTGGGAGTTCGCCAACCACAATTCCTTCAGCCAGTGCGGGCTGTTCGGTCCGGGCGTTCCCGGCGTCACCTGTCTTGCAGACGGCAACACGTCGTTCAAGCCAACCTGGGCCGTCGAGGTCAATTACTACATGGACCTCGGCTTCCTGCCGCCGAACATGCAGTATTTCTCGATCAGCGGCCGCGCCGGCTGGTACGGCAAGAAGGGCACGGACACCGAGCCGCTTCCCTACAGCCCGGCGAACGGCGTCTACAACACCGCGGTCGAGTTGAATTCGGAGCCCATCCGTCTGACCTTCGATGCGTCGAAGGCGGCCTGGGGCGACAAGTACTCGCACTTCGTGGACGTCTGGGTGGCTTACCGCTACTGGCAGAACAAGTTTGGTCTCGATCACAACCTGGCGGTCGGCTGTACCACGCTCGTCGGTGGCGCGAGGGTGAGCACCGGAGCGTGCACCGAGTCCTCGCTCTACTCCGGTATCACCGTGAAGTTCTGATCGCCTGATGCTCTGCAGGTGAAAGAAAATGACGCCGCGTCAAACCTCCGCGGCGTCATCTTCTTTGGTCCTTTGGGGATGTGCTGCTACGTCGTCCAAACGCCGTCGTGCAGCGCTTCGGCTTCGTCTTCGAGCAGGGGCCCGATGACCTCCGTCGGCCGCTGGCCGCTGGCAAAGACCTCGCGGCATGGCAGGTCTAGGGTCGGATTCTCCGGATGGTTGCCGGTGATGCCGCGCAGGCGATGCTCGCTGAGGCCATAGACCACGCGGCCGATGCCGGCCCAGTAGATCGCGCCCGCACACATCGCGCAGGGTTCGGCTGAGGAATAGAGCGTGGCTTTCGCCAGCACCTCGCGATCGAGCGTGCGGCAGGCCTGGGTCGCTGCGAGGCGCTCGGCGTGCGCGGTGGCGTCGCGATCCGGCATGTAGCCGTTCTCGGTCTCGATCAGCACCTTGCCGTCGGCATCGACGACGATGCAGCCGAAGGGGTGGTTGCCATGGGTGAGGGAACGACGGGCGACCGCGAAGGACAGGCGCAGGAAGTACTCGTCGCGCCCTGATGCGTCGTCCATCGATCCTCCGTTCAGTGTCCTGCCATGTGCCGGCCGACCACGGTGAGATCGGCTTCGCTGGTCCGTGCTTCATACACGAATTCGCCGTGGAACATCACCACCAGCCTATCCGACAGTTCGAGCAGCTCGTCGAGGTCCTCGCTGACGAGCAGGACGGCGGCGCCGCGGTTGCGCGCCGCCATGATCTCGGCGTGGATCTGCGCCACCGCCGCGAAATCGAGGCCGAAGCAGGGGTTGGCGGCGATCAGCACCTCGACGTCGCCGCCTAGCTCGCGGGCCAGCACGGCGCGCTGCACGTTGCCGCCCGACAGCGCCGAGATCGGCGTATCGGGCGTGCGGGTCTTGATCTTGTACTGGCCGATCTTCTTCCTGGCGTCGCTCCGGAAGGCGCCGCGATTGAGCCACCAGCCGCCGCTGGCAAAGGGTGCGCGGTCGAATTCGCGGAAGGCGATGTTGTCGGCGACGCTCATGCCGCCGACGCAGGCATTCTTCAGCGGCTCCTCGGGCAGTAGAGACATTCTGTGGCGCCGCATCTCCTCGCGGCTTGCGCGATAGGGATCGCCGGCGACGCGGATATCGCCGCTCTCGGCCTCGCGCTGGCCGGCCAGAACTTCGACGAGCTGGCGCTGGCCGTTGCCGGAAACGCCGGCAATGCCGACGATCTCCCCGGCGCGAACCGTGAGCGAGACATCGTGCACGGCAACGGCGCCCGCATCGTCCAGGGCGCGGAGCTTTTGCAGCTCCAGCCTGGCCTGACCGGCTTCGCCGGTGCGCGGCGGCTGCACCGTCAGCTCCTCGGCGCCGATCATGGTACGTGCCATCTCATCCGGCGTCAGCTCGGAAACCTTGCCGGCTCCAGCGAGCTTGCCGCGGCGCAGGATGGTGACTTCGTCGGCGAAGGCCATGACCTCGCGGAACTTGTGCGTGATCATCAGGATGGTCAGCTCGCCCTTCACGACCATGTCGCGGAGCATGCCGAGCACCTCGTCCGCTTCCGCCGGCGTCAGCACCGAGGTCGGCTCGTCCAGGATCAGGAAGCGGCGCTTCAGATAGAGCTGCTTGAGGATCTCGCACTTCTGCCGTTCGCCGGCAGAGATGTCCGAAACTTTCGCGGCAAGCGGCACCTTGAAAGGCATCCGAGCAAGGAACGCCTCCAGCTCTTTCATCTCGTTCGGCCAGCTCACCACGGCCGGCACGTCGTCGCGCGCCAGCACGAGGTTTTCGGCGACCGTCATCGCGGGCACCAGCGTAAAATGCTGATAGACCATGCCAAGCCCGAGGGCATGGGCATCCTTCGGGTTGGCGATCGCCTGCTCGCGGCCGCCGACGAGAATGTCGCCTTCGGTCGCGTGGTAATAGCCCATGATGCATTTGACGAGGGTGGATTTGCCGGCGCCATTCTCTCCAAGCAGGGCGTGGAACGAACCCGGCCGCACCTTCAGTTCGACATTGTCCAGCGCCAGGAAGTCGCCGAAGCGCATGGTCATGGCGATCGCATCGACGCCGAAGGCGCCCGAGGGCGGAGGCGTTTCGCCGATGATCACGAAATCGCTCCGATAAAGGCATCAGAGGTCGAGACCGCGCCGAACACGCCGCCCTGCATCTTGATCATCTTCAGCGCGTGGTCGTGGTTGCTCTTGTCGGTCGCGCCGCAACAATCGTGCAGCAGGACGCATTCGAAGCCGCGGTCGTTGGCCTCGCGCATGGTGGTGTGGACGCAGACGTCGGTCGTGATCCCGGTCAGCACGATGTTCTCGATGCCGCGGACGCGCAGGATCAGCTCCAGATCGGTGGCGCAGAACGAGCCCTTGCCGGGCTTGTCGATGATCGGCTCGCCCGGCAGGGGGCTGAGCTCCTCGATGATGTCCCAGCCGGGCTCGCCGCGCACCAGGATGCGGCCGCACGGACCGGGATCGCCGATGCCGGCGCCGATCTGGCGCGAACGCCAGCGCTTGTTGGCGGGCAGGTCGGAGAGATCGGGGCGGTGGCCCTCGCGGGTATGGATGATGTGGAAGCCTTGGCCGCGCATCGCCGCGAGCAGCCGCTTGATCGGCTCGATCGGCGCCCGCGTCAGCGAGAGGTCATAGCCCATCTTGTCGACATAGCCGCCGACGCCGCAGAAATCGGTCTGCATGTCGATGATGATCAGCGCCGTATTCTCCGGGCGGAGATCACCATTGTAGGGCCAGGCATAGGGCTCGGACTTGATGTAGCGCTCGGGCATGGACGACCTCGTGCGTGTTTACCGTGTGATCGAGAGTTCGGCGGGCGCGCCGGTCAGCGTCCGCTTCGGCGAGCAGGTGATGATCATGATCGCCAGCGTCAGGATGTAGGGCGCAGCGTTGAAGAGGTGGTAGCCGGAGGTGACCCCGACCGATTGCAGCGCCGGACCCAGCGCCGCCGCGCCGCCGAAGGCGAGCGAAGCCCACAGGCAGAGCAGGGGATCCCAGCGTGCGAAGATCACGAGCGCGACGGCGGTGATGCCCTGGCCCGAGGACAGGCCCTCGTTCCAGCTTCCGGGATAGAACAGCGACAGGAACGAGCCACCGATGCCGGCGAGGAAACCGCCGACCATGGTGGCGCGCAGGCGGATCAGCAGCACGGAATGACCCATCGCGCGTGCGGCATCCGAGCTCTCGCCGGCGGTGCGGATGAGCAAGCCCCAGCGCGTGGTGCGGAAGGCCCAATAAAGGATTGGCGCCAGCACCACGCCGATCAGGAACAGCACGTTGATGCGTAGCGCGGCGCGGACTTGCGGGATGTCGCTCCACCAGCCGAAGTCGATGGCGGGCAGCCGCGGCGCTGTCGGCTCGATCAGCGGCTTACCGAGATAGAAGGCAAGGCCGGTGCCGAACAGCATCAAGGCAATACCCACGGCAACGTCGTTGACGCGCGGCAGCGAGCAGATGCCGGCATGCAGTGCACCCAGTAGCGCGCCGGTGATACCGGCGGCCAGCACGCCGAGCCACGGAGAGCCGGTGAGATAGGAGATGCCATAGGCGCTCATCGCGCCCATCACCAGCGTGCCTTCGAGGCCGAGATTGATACGGCCGGAGCGCTCGGTGATGCATTCGCCCAGGCTCACGAACAGGAATGGGGTGGAGACGCGAATGGCGCCGCCAAGCACGGCGAGCGGGACGGTCCAGAGGCCGATCGATCCGTCTGCCATCTCAGGATTTTCCCTTCAGAAATCCGATGCGGCCGTAGAGCGCATCGCTGGCGAGCACGAAAACGAAGATGATGCCCTGCAGCACCAGCACGGACGCATCGGGTAGCCCCAAGCGGCGTTGCAGCAGGCCGCCACTGGCGCTGATGCCGCCGAGCAGGATGGCGACGGGGATGATGGCGAGCGGATTTTGCCGCGCCAGGAAGGCAACGAGGATGCCGGTGAAGCCGTAGCCGGCCGCGAGGTTGGCGTTGGTGCGTCCCTGCACGGCGGCGACCTCGACCATGCCGGCAAGGCCAGCCGCGCCGCCAGCAAGGAAGCAGACGGTCAGGATCAGCTTGTCGACGCCGAGGCCGACGATCTTCGCAGCACGGATGTTGCCGCCAGCCACGCGCGCGGCGAAGCCGAACACGGTGTGATAGATCAGGATGTAAGAGGCGATCGCGGCAATCAGGCCGAACACGAGGCCCCAATGCACGTCGGTGCCGGGAATGGAGCCGATCATGTTGGCGGCGCCGATCTCGCGGGTGGACGGCTTGTTGAGGCTGGCGGGATCGCGCATCAGCCCTTCGACCAGATGGTTGAGGATCGCCAGCGCGATGTAGACGAGCAGCAGGCTCGAGATGGTCTCGTTGACGCCGCGATACTGCCGCAAGCCGCCTGAGAGCATGATCCACAGTCCGCCGCCGATCACGCCGGCGCAGACCATGGCGATCTGGACGACGAACGGCGGCATGCCCTGAAGCGCGATTGCGGCGCTGGTTGCCGACAACGCGCCGATCAGCAGCGCGCCTTCGCCACCGATGATGACCATGCCGAGCTGCGCCGGCAGTGCGGTACAGAGCGCGGTGAGGATGAGGGGCGCTGCGCGCGTCAGCGTGTTCTGCCAGGAGAACCAGGTGCCGAACGCGCCGTAATACATGTAGAAATAGAGATCTAACGGGTTCTTGCCGAACATCGCGACGAAGATGCCGAACACCGCGAGCGCGCCGACCAGCGCCGCGCCCGGGACCAGGACATATTCGATCGTGCCGCCGTGACGCCGGAGGAAGCCGGGATCGGCGGCCGGGGCGACTGTCCCGACCGCTTCCGTGGAATCCGCCGCTTCCGTGGTCACGAAGTGGCTCCGAGCACGCCCTCGACGAGGTAGTCCATCTTCTCCAGTTCAGGATCCTTCTGGCCCCGGTCGGTGCCGGCAGGGATCACCGTCTTGCCCTTGTTGTCGACCAGCCCACCCTTGAAGATGGCGTAGCCTTCTGCCGACAGGAATTTTGCCTTGGCCTCGTCGGCCGCCTTGCGCGCTTCGGCCGAGACCGCTTCGCCATAGGGCGAGGTCTTGACGATCTCTTCCTTCAGGCCGCCGCGGTAGAAATTCGGGATGCCTTCGCCGGAGGCGATCATCTTGACGAACTTCGGATAGAGCGCTTCCCAGTTCCACTCCGCGCCGGTGAGATAAGCCTTGGGTGCCAGCGCCGACTGGTTGGTGTGATAGCCGCAGACGAAGGCGCCGCGCCGCGCGGCATTCTCGACCATGGTCTTGGGCCCATCGACGTGGCAGGTGAGCACGTCCACACCCTGATCGATCAGGCTGTTGGTGGCTTCGGCCTCCTTGACCGGCATCGACCAGTCGCCGGTGAAGATCACCTGCGTGGTCGCCTTCGGATTGACGGACTTGGCGCCAAGCGTGAAGGCGTTGATGTTGCGCAGCACTTGAGGGATCGGCTTGGCTGCGACAAAGCCGAGCTTGCCGCTCTTCGACGTCAGGCCGGCGACGATGCCGGAGATGTACTGGGCCTCGTCGATATAGCCGAAATAGCTGCCGGCATTCTTGGGGTCCTTGTCGCTCCAGAGGCCGCCGCAATGCTCGAAGCGGAGCTTCGGGTACTTGTTGGCCATCTTGATCATGTGCGGATTGTAGTACCCGAACGAGGTCGGGAAGAGCAGGGTGGCGCCGTCGAGATTGATCATGGACTCGATCGTCTTCTCGACCGCATCGGTCTCCGGCACCTTTTCCTCCTCGACCACCTTGAGGCCGGGAATCTTCTTCAGCGCCGCCGCACCCTGCGCGTGGGCCTGATTGTAGCCGTAGTCGTCGCGCGAGCCGACATAGATGAAGCCGATGGTGGTCTCGGCCGCGAAGGCCGGGCGGAGGCCCGCCGCCGCGCCGAGGGTGAGGGCCGCGCCGCCCTGCAACAAATGACGTCGTGAAATCCTGCCAGAATCCATTGCTCGCTCCCCTTGGCGGATGTCCCGCCTTGATCTCGCGGCTGCGCCGGCTTGGCGGAGCCGGGACCAGATGTCGCAAGCTTCGTGCCAGAGGCTATGAAGTGAGCAGTTCGTTATAAGTACTTGAAAACAAATGCTAGATAAGGAGAGCGTCGAACTTGGTGAGGAAAGGTGCAGATTAATTTATGGGCAATATCTAAATATTGTATGCAGTGGAGTTGAGCAGCCCGAACCAGCTCGCGCATGTGTATGACCGCCGTTGGACGGTCGGCCGGCAAGGCGCATTCATGCTAACCACGCGCTGACTGGGACGGCGCCGGTGATGTTCGCTGGCACCGAACTTGTATCGATTGTCGCCAGGACCGCCGTGTCCTCAGAAGATGGAAAGCTCGCCGAGATGGGCGCTGGTACCGTTCACGATGCATCGCTCGGCAATGAGATCGTTCGCCGGATCAACGAGCTCGGCGCGATCTCGGAAGAGCCCGAAAAACTCACCCGCATCTTTCTCAGCAAGGAGCTGCGCAAGGCCGCTGACCTCATCATGGGTTGGATGCGCGAGGCCGGCATGAGCGCGCATCTGGACGCCATCGGCAATGTCTGCGGTCGGTACGAAGGCGAGCGGCCGGGCGCGCCCTGCCTGATGCTCGGCTCGCATTACGACACCGTGCGCGATGCCGGCAAATGGGATGGGCCGCTGGGTGTGATCACGGCGATCTCTTGCGTCGCCGATCTCAACCGCCGCGGCAAGCGCCTGCCGTTTGCGATCGAGGTGATCGGTTTTGCCGACGAGGAGGGAGTGCGGTTTGCCTCGACCTTGCTCGGCAGCCGTGCGGTGGCCGGCACCTTCGATGAGAGCGTGCTGAATACGCGCGACAGCAATGGCGTGTCGATGCGCGAGGCGCTCGTGCAGTTCGGCCTCGATCCCGACCATATCGGCGCGGCTGCGCGGGCGCGGCGCGAGCTGCTTGCCTATCTCGAATTGCACATCGAGCAGGGGCCGGTGCTGGAAGCGCAGAACCTGCCCGTGGGCGTCGTCACCGCGATTGCCGGTGCCACGCGCCTTGCGGCGCGGCTGACCGGCATGGCCGGCCATGCCGGCACCGTGCCGATGGCACTGCGGCGCGACGCCCTCGCTGGCGCGGCCGAATGCATCGGCGCGATCGAGCAATTTTGCCGCACCGACGAGGGCGGCCTCGTCGGCACCGTCGGCTACATCCAGGCGAGGCCCGGCGCGACCAATGTCATTCCGGGCGAAGTATCGTTCACCATCGACATGCGCGCGCCGACCGACATGCACCGCAAGCGCGCGGTCGCCGACGTCGTCCGCCAGATCGAGGCGATCGCCAAGCGGCGGCAATTGGGACTCCAGCTCGACGTGACCCACGAGAACCGCACCGCGCCCTGCGCGCCCTGGCTCAAGCAGCAGATCGCGCAGGCGATCGAAGCCGAAGGCTTCTCCGTGTTCGAGCTGCCGAGCGGGGCAGGGCACGACGGCATGGCGATGATCGACATCGCCGATGTCGGCATGATCTTCGTCCGCTGCCGCGGCGGCGTCAGCCATCACCCGGACGAGCATGTCGAGCTGGCCGATGCCGACGCCGGCGCGCGGGTGCTGCTCAGGGTGATCGAGAATTTCAGGCCGCGTACGGCTTAGGCGAGCGTCACGGACCCGCAAGTCACCGGGTAGAGATACGAATCAGTCATGTTTAGAATGGTGGCCATCATCGCGAGGGTCACGAGACAATCAGCCGATCGACGGACATGAATAGCGACATCTCTTTTCCATCACATCGTGAAAACCGGTTTTATCAGGGGATGGCTGCGACCTTCGTCGCCAACGCCCTTCAGGCGGTCAATTTTCTCAGTGATCGGTTCCTGAGACAATCGCATCATTCGCTCTCGGCCATCGAAGACCTTTACCGGCACTCGATGGACAGCGCCTTTTCGGTGACCGAGGCCTTCCTCGTCACCGGCGCACCGCACGCCTCCGCCTATTACCCCCGCGACTTTGCCTGGTTCTATCCCAACGTTCTCGATCCTGAAACCATCATCGATGCGCAGGACGCGGTGCGGCGGGTCCGTCTGCTCGAAAAGAGCGTTCGCCTGTTGTTGGAGGCGGTTCGCGCCGATGTCGTGACGACGACCATCGTTCCGGCCGGGCGCGGCCGGTATCTCGGCGTGAACTATTTCTCGCGGCCCTCGGATACGCTGCTCGGCATTCTCGCCGGTCTGCAGCAGATGCTCTCTGCCGAGGAGAGAGCGTCGTCCTACCTCGCGATGTCGCAATGCGCGCATGCCGGCCGCTTGCTGCTGGCCGAATATGGCGGAGACCTGAAGCGCGCGATCCTGAAGCTTGCGAGCGAGCTGGAGGTATTCGACGCTGACGGCACCAGATATTTACTGTGCGACTCCACCGGCCCGCGCTCCGCGGCGACGGATACCCGTGCCGAGCGCCGGCGTTTCGTCACCAATGCCTGCGTCTACACGACCTTCGTGTGGGGCGTGCAGCTCGGAATCGTCGGCGAGAACGAGTTGAAGCGGCTGCTCGGGCGCGACCTCGCGCAGTACAAGAGGGACCTGCTCCGCCTGTTCGGGAAGGACGGCTATATCAGGCATTCCCTGGACGGCCCGGCGAGCTCACCGGCATCGTCGGTCGCATTGGATTTCGTCAGCGTGCATCGCGGCTTCTGGGATATGAGCGAGGCGAGCGAGCGCGCGCTGTTCGCGGCCACGGCGGATCGGATCATTGCCGAACCGCGGTTTCGCATCCCCAGCACGTTCCACTTCCTGGTGTCGGCGGATAATCCGCGCAACAAGATCATCCACAAGATAGCGGCGCCCGCCTATCAGGGGCGCTCCTCCTGGCCGACATTCAACGTCGAGTTTGCGGATCGTATGCTCGACTTTGATGAGGCCTCAGGGAGCGCGATCTACCGGGCCTGCGCGCAAGGAATCCTGAAGGACATTCGCACCGCGACCGAGGTCCACGGCGGCTATCAGGAGCTGATCTCGGAGCAGGGTCTGAAGTATCGCACCTGGGCCTATAAGGGCGCCGTGGCCCACTCGTGGTTTCCGCGCTTCCTGTCGGTTTGGAGGAGGGCGTACGGCACGCCACTCCTCAAGTGGAATGACTGATCCCGCGAACCTCTATCCCGCGGTCACGTCGACCACCTCGCCGCCCTCCAGCACCTTGGCCGCCGTGCTGCGGTCGAGATCGCCTTCCCAGGCCGCGACCACGACGGTTGCGACGCAATTGCCGACGAGGTTGCCGAGCGCGCGGGCCATGCCGATGAACCAGTCGACCGACAGCACCAGCACGAGGCCGATCGCAGGGATGCTCGGCACCGCGTTCAAGGTCGCCGCCAGGATCACGATCGCCGAGCCCGGCACGCCATGTGCGCCCTTCGACGTGATCAGGGACACGCCGAGCACCAGCAGCAGGTCGCCGAACGACAACGGCGTGTTGGTGGCCTGCGCAATGAAGACGACGGCGAGTGTGAGGTAGATCGAGAAGGCGTCGAGGTTGAAGGAATAGCCGGTCGGAATGACGAGACCGACGACGGAATCCTTCACGCCCATGCGCTCCAGCTTCTTCATGATCTGGGGCAGCACCGCGTCCGAGGACGCCGTCGCGAGCACGATGGTCAGCTCCTCGCGCAGGTAGGCGAGGAATTTGAGGATGTTGATGCCGGCGAGCGCCATCACGCCGCCGAGCACACCGAGCACGAAGATGCCGACCGAGACGTAGAACAGCATCACCAGCGATACGAGCTGCTTCAGCGAGCCGACGCCATATTTGCCGACCGTGTAGGCGACCGCGCCGAGCACGCCGAGCGGCGCAACCCGCACAATGAGCCCCATGACGCGGAACAGCACGGTGGAGGCTGCGTCGATCATGGAGGTGACGAGCGCGCCCTTCTCGCCGCCGACGAGCGCGAGACCGATGCCGAACAGCACCGCGAAGAACAGCACCTGAAGCACGTCGTTACGCGACAGCGCATCGAAGGAGGTGGTCGGAATCACGTTCATCAGGAAGGCACCGATGCCGCCGCCGGAGAGCTTGTGGGCGTTGTCGGCATAAGTGTTGAGCGCCTTGGCATCCAGCGTCGAGGGATCGATGTTCATGCCGTGGCCGGGACCGAAGATGTAGGCGAGCAAGAGGCCGACCACGAGGGCCACCGTCGTCATGATCTCGAAATAGATCAACGCCTTGACGCCGACGCGGCCGACCTTCTTGAGATCGCCGGCGCCGGCAATGCCATGCACGACGACGCAGAACACGATCGGTGCCACGATCATCGAGATCAGCTTCAGGAAGGCATCGCTGAGGATCTTGAGGCTGATGGCGAAGTTCGGAACGGCCATCCCCAGGATGACGCCAAGCACCAGCGCAGCCAAGACCTGGACGAACAGCGAGGTGTAGAGCGGCTTCGGCTCGGCGGCGGGTGCCGCGGCGATGGTCGACATGGTGCACTCCCCTTTGACACGCCTGGACGTCAGAGAGGAGCAACAACCGTGCCAGAATGTCGCGGTTACGCCCGAGAAACCGGGTTATTCCGCCGCCTTCGCCGTCTTGCCGAACATCCGCGTCGGGGCCGGGAAGCCGCACGAGGTGCCGTCGGTGACCTTGACCTGGTCTTCCCACGGCAGTCGGAATGTGCCGGCGACCATGTCCTGCATGAAGGTGTAGGGGCAGTCCATCGCGCCGCCCTTCACCGCGACATAGCCGCGGTGCCAGAGCTGGTAGATGTTGTTTTCGACGCCCCAGTTGATGCGCGCCTCGCGCACGAGGTCCGGCCGGACCTCTGCGGTGATGATCTCGTCGGCGCGGCCGGTCGTGCCGTGCGCCAGCACGGTGCCGTCGAAATTGACGATCATGCCTTCGCCCATGGAATCGAACGAGCCGTCCGAGCCGCACATGCAGACATTCGCGGTGACCATCAGGTTCTGAAACGAATTGGCCTGGTTGGTGAAGCGCCAGGCTTCGCGGATCGGCGCGGTGTAGCCGGCGGTGCGGATCATGATCTCCGCGCCCTTGTAGGCGCATTCCCGTGCCATCTCCGGGAACATGCCGTCATGGCAGATGATCAGCGCGATCCTGGCGCCCTTCGGGCCCTCGATCACGGGAATGCCGATGTCGCCGGGCTCCCATGGCTCGACCGGAATCCAGGGATGAAGTTTCCGATAGTAGAGCTTGATCTCGCCGTGGTCGTCGATGATCAGGCCCGAGTTGTAGGGATTGCCATGCGGGTTGAACTCCATGATGGAGAAGCAGCCCCAGATCTTGTTGTCGACACAGGCCTGCTTGAAGGCCGCGACCTCCGGTCCGTCAAGCCGACACATGATCTCCGGATTGGTGTCCATCGAGAGGCCGTGCAGCGAGTATTCGGGGAAGACCACCAGATCCATGGTGGAGAGATTGCGGCGGGCCTTGCCGACCATCCAGACGATGCGCTCGGTCTGCCTGGCGAGATCGGCGCGGGTGACGACGTTCGGTAGCTGCAACTGAACCAGCCCAATCACGACGCCCTCAGGCGATTTGTTCAGTCCGCCAAGCCCGTTCATGATCAGCTCCCTTGCTACCCGCGCGGCGCCGTTGCGCGCAAGTTCTCGGCGGAGCAAATCCGATTTTGGCGATGCGCAAAAGTCCATTTTTCAGGCGGCAGTGACCGTCGTGCTGACGCGGGGTACCAGTTCCCCCGAGCCGGCGGGCGCCCATTCTTGCAGCGCCACGTGCCTCAAGTCTCGGCTTGACCCGCAAAATCAACCGGTGTCAGACTTATGACATGAGTACAGCAGAGCGACATACCGTCAGCGTTCGTGACGAATATGCCGAGATGACGCGGCAGCGCATCGTTGCCGCTTTCGTCGCGACGCTCGAGGACGAAGAGGCCGACGACATCTCCATGGCCGCGGTGGCCAAGCGCGCGAAGGTGGCCGAGCGAACCATCTATCGGCACTTCAAGACCCGTGCGGAGCTGTTCGCCGCGGCCGGCGAGTGGATCGAGAACAACGTCTTCAGCTACATTCCCTTCACCTCGCCCGACGAGCTTCCCGAGATCTTCCGCAAGCTGTGCAAGCGGTTCGACCGTCATCCGCATCTGGCGCGCGCCATTGCGATAACGAGGGTGGGGCGCCGGGTGCGTGCAGGCTTCAGACGACACCTAATTGACCAGCATCGCAAGGCGATGGCGCCGCTGGTGCGCCATCTCCCTGCCAAGGACGTCCGCCAGGCCGAAGCTCTCGCGTCCTACCTCAACAACGTGCTGGCCTGGAACGCGATGCGCGAGGATTTCGGCATGACGAGCTCCGAGATCGCCGACGCGATCGAATGGGCGCTCACGACCCTTTTGCAGGATGTGCGTCGGCGCGATGCCGCTGCTGCGCGCGCCGGCAAGGGGCGCAAACCACCGCGGAAGCGGACCGCGGCTGCGAAAGCACCGGCATAGAGTGAGGCAGCCATGAACGCGATACCCGACGATCTCCTCATCAATGCGCCTGACGAGGTTCGCATTCGCCAGGACCTGGTGCTCACGGCGCTCGGTCGTCGCCCGGCCGATCGTTCGTTGCTGGTCGGCAAATTGCTCGACGTGCACAGCCGCACGTGGAGCGAGGACCAGGAGATCGTCTTCAAGGGCCGGCGGATCGCGTGGGTGGGCCCGGCCGGCAGTTATCCCGGCGAGGTCCGCGAGCGTATGCATCGGCCGGATCTTGCAGCCGTGCCCGGCTTCGGTGAGGTGCACAAGCATATCGAAAGCTCGCATCTGACGCCCGAATGGGAAGCGGCGCTGGTGCTGCCGCGCGGCAATACCTGGACCTGCGAGGCGAGCCACGAATTCTCCAACGTCAACGGTGCGCGCAATCTCGAATTCTGGTTCGAGGCACGCCGTCGCGGCTCGCCGCTGAAGATCTTTCCGCAGCCCGGCTCGGCTGTGCCGCCGACCGCCTATGAGTGGGGCGGCGGCTGGTATGGCCGCGACGAACAGGCGCGCTTCATGAGCGAAAGCCTGATGGTCACCGGCCTCGACGAGGTCATGGACTGGCCGGCGGTGTGGAATCCCGACAACCCGTCCTACAAGCGGCTCTGGGGCATGATCGAGGCGACTTTCGCTGCGCGCGGCGTCGTCGAGGGCCACGCGTCGGGCCTGCGGGATCTGCCCTCCATCAACGCCTTTGCCGCCGCCGGGCTCGCGTCCGACCACGAGGTGCAGACGCCCGAGGAAACCTGGGACAAGCTCACGCGCGGTCTCTTCGTCGAGCTGCGCGTCTACGCCATGGACGAGATCGTCAAATGGTTGCTCGCGAAGGGTTTGCAGGACTGGTCGCAGGTTGCGTTCACCACCGATGACCGCAGTGCCAGCCACACGCTCGAACTCGGCGCGAGCGATCATAATGCGCGGGTCGCGATCGAGGCCGGCCTTGCGCCGGAAATCGCGATCCAGTGCCTCACCATCAATCCGGCACGGCACATGCGTCTCACGCCGTTCGTCGGCAGCCTAGCGCCGGGGCGCTTCGGCGATGTCGTGCTGCTGTCCGATGTTGACAAGCTTACGATCGCCGAAGTGTGGGCCGACGGCGCGCAGGTGTCCGAGGGCATGCGCTATCTCGGCCAAGTGCCCAAGATCGAATGGCCGGAATGGGCGACCAAGACCGTCAATATCAAGCGCACGATCAACCCTGAGGATTTCGAGCTGCGGGCTGAATCAGGGCGGGCCACGATGAAAGCGGCGGTGATCCGCCCCTTCCATTGGCATCCTGAGTTCTACACGCTCGACCTGCCGGTGCGCGACGGGGCGGTGCAGCGCGACGAGAGCAAGGCCATCACAAAATTTGCCATCGTCGACCGGTTCTCCGGCGACGGTCGCGTCGCAAAGATGTTCTGGCGCGGCTGTGGCCCGCGTACGCCGGAGACGGCGCTCGCCTGCTCGGTGGCGCACGACAAGCACAATCTCTGGGTGGTCGGCTCGTCCGACGCGGCGATGGCAAAGGCGGTGAACGCGCTGGTCGAACTTCAAGGCGGATGGGCGCTGGTGCGCGAAGGTGAGCTCGTCGCCACCGTGCGGTTCGAGGTCGGCGGGCTGATGAGCTGCCGCTCAGCGCAAGCGCTCGATGCCGAGATGCAGGCGCTCTACGCAGAAGGCCGCAAGGTCGACTGGATGTACGAGCCGACGTTTCGGCCGCGCTGGTATCCGGGATTCCCGGAACGGCTGATGTTTGCGACGCTGACCTGCGCGCCCTGGAGCTGGGTGCTGGTAGCGCCGTGCGAGCAGGCACCGTTCGGTTTCATCAACGTGCAGACGGGCGAAGCACACCCGGTGGTCTGGTAGGGGGAGGACAGGGATGAACGAGATGACGAAGCCGCAAGCCGCCACCGCGCAGCCGGCAGCCGCGAAGCTGCTCGATCGCGTCTTTCGCCTCTCCGAGCGCGGCACGAGCGTCGGGCGCGAGATGATGGCCGGAGCGACCACGTTTGCGGCAATGGCCTATATCATCGCCGTGAACCCCGCGATCATGTCCAACGCCGGCATGGATCGTGCCGATCTCGTCAGCGCCACGGCGCTGGCGGCGATCTTCGGCTCGGTGCTGATGGGGTTGTGGGCCAATCTGCCGCTCGCCGTGGCGCCCGCGATGGGTTCGAACGTCATCTTCACCTATGTCATCGTCAAGCAGATGGGCATGCCCTGGCAGGGCGCGCTTGCCATGGTCGCCTTCACCGGCGTGCTATTCCTGATCCTCAGCCTGTCGAAACTGAGGGAGAAGGTCGCGAAGGATGTGCCCGAAGCGCTGAAGATCGGCATCCAGGCGGCGGTCGGGACCCTCATCGTCTTCATTGCGCTGCGAGGCGCGGGATTCGTCGTCCAGAATCCGTCGACCTACATCGCCATGGGATCGTTGCGCAGCCCGCCGGTGCTGCTGACGTTGTTCGGACTCCTGCTCACGCCGGTACTGGTGGCGCGCCGAGTGCCGGCGGCGTTGATCCTGTCGATCGTGTTGCTGACCGCGATCGGCTTCTTCGTTCCTGGCGCCAACGGCAAGATGGTGACGTCGATGCCATCGGCCATCCTGTCGTGGCCGCGCTGGCCGACCAGCACCTTCATGGCCCTCGATTTCGGGTATCTCTTCAGCCATTTCGTTGTGGCGCTGCCGCTGCTGTTCTATTTCCTGTGCGCCGAATTTTTTTCGACGCTGGGCACGCTGATCGGCGTGACGGGCGCTGCCAATCTACGGAAGCCCGATGGCTCGATCCCGAACGCCACCGCGGCCTTCGCGACCGACGCGACGGCTTCGATCGTGGGGCCGCTGCTCGGGACGTCCGTCGTCACGGCTTATATCGAATCCATCACCGGTGTGCAGGCCGGCGGTCGCACCGGCCTGACCTCGCTGACCGTTGCGGGATTCTTCTTTCTCGCGCTGTTCTTCTGGCCAATCTTCGTCATCATCCCGCCGCAAGCGACCGCGCCCGCGCTTGTGCTCGTCGGCGTGCTGATGATGCAGGGGCTTGCCCGCATCGACATGACGGATCTCGTCAATGCGGTTCCGATCGTGCTGACGTTGCTGGTGACCGTGCTGACCAACAATCTCATCAACGGAATGGCCCTGGGTACGTTGAGCTACATCGCGCTGGAAGTGTCCGTCGGTCGGCGGTCGCAGGTTCCAGCGATGGTGTGGGGACTTGGCGCCGTGTTCGTCGCTTACGCCATCGTGATCGCACAGATCTTTTGACGTGTGCGTCAGGCCGCAAGGTCCAGCAACCTGCAAGATCCGCGCACCAAAGCCTTTCGCCCGGCCGGTGTCATTGCAGGGACGCCGTCATTCACGAAGACAAGGCCGAGTTCGACCAGGCTCTTGACGACATAAGCCTTCGCGAGGCGATTGTTCGACACCGGATTGCGAAGCGCTTTCAGCGCTTCCCACTGGTCGGATGAAAGATCGAAGTCGAAATCGTTGCTCATGTTGCCTCAGGCGATCGTCCGGTTCGCGTGCCTGTGTTATCGGCGCCGCATGAAGACCGTGCGACGACAATGAGTCGGGAATTCGGTCAGCTGTTTAGAACATCTCTTCACAAATTGCGGCACTTCGTTGCATCACAAAAGTTAAGATCGCTTGCGCACGAATACGGTGGCGATCTCCGATCACCAATTGATGATCCGCACTTGATGCTGCAGTGCGAGCTGTCGCATTGCACGGGAAGTGTCGCTGTCCCATTCTGCGTCGCGATATGCACAGAAATCATGAGACGAGAGGTTCAGGACTCTGTTAGGTTGATTTGCGGGGAATGGCTTCACGCGCGGCAGGAGTGGAGTGCATGAACAGGCTGGTTGAGATACGCAGTCAGGAATTCTTGTGCCGCGAGCGCGCGGCGCTCGATTCGAAGCGCCGGCTGTTCTGGTTGGCGCAGGCGGAAGAATGGGAAAAGCGCGCGCTCGACGAAATCGCGTATCACTTTCGGGAGTGCAATCAGGCCGAGCTGAACGCCGCCTGACGCCGGCGGCTGCTATTACTTACTGATAAGTCGCCACAATGTCGGACACCGCGCGCTCGAGCTGTTGCGCGGTGGCGCATTGGCGCACGACGCTGCAAAAGGTTGCGTAGCGCGGCATCTCGGAATCGCCAAAGCCCCAGGCGAGCCGACCCTCGGGATTGAGCCAGACCAGCCGCTTCGAGCGCTCGGAGATCCGGCGCAGAATGTCGGCGCGTGGGTCGAGATTGTTGCTGCGGGCATCGCCGAGCACGATCACCGTGGTCTGTGGCGTCAGCGTGCTCATGAACTCCTTCTCGAAATCGACCAGAGAGGAGCCGTAATCCGACGAGCCGAAACCGACCTTGGACATGATCTCAGACATCGCGTCCTCCGGCGACTTCGTCTCCAGGATTTCGCTGACCTCGATCAGGTGCGAAGAGAAGGCGAACGAGCGGACATCGTCGACCACCTCGTGCAGCGAGTGGATCAGCAGCAGGAAGAAGTCGGAGACTTGCGCAACGGAGCCCGAGACGTCGCACAGCGCGACGATCTTCGGCCGGTCGCGATGCTTGCGCTTCCATGCCGTGAGGAACGGCACGCCGCCCCAGGCTGCGTTGCGGCGGAGCGTGCGACGGACGTCGAGATGACCGCGGCGCTGGCGCTTGCGCGGCTTGGAGTAGCGCTCGCGGAGCCGGCGCGCGATCTGGCGGATGAGGGCGCGCATCTCGGCGACCTGGCGCCGCTCGATGCGGGCGAGCGGTGCGTTGCGCAGGATCTCGTTGCGGAGGTTTTCGGCCTCCTCCCGGGCATAAAGTGCAAGCCCTTGAGAGACCGTATCGCGCACGGCTTCGCGCAAAGCATCGAGCGCGGCGCGCAGACGCTCGGCCAGGGCCGGGTTGGTCGCGGTCAGCTGGTCGAGATCGTCGCGCAGGCGCTGGAGGCCCATGGCGTCGAGGATGCGGCTGGAGAATATGCCGCGCTGGGTGGAGTAGCGAATGTCGGATAGGGAGGCCGCGCCAGCTGCGCTGGCGATCGCGGCCGCGATGGCATTGCGATCCTGCGACAGCAGCATCTGAGCGAGCGAGCCCAGTTGCTGCTGCGACGAACCGCCGCCGGCATCGCTGGCCGCGCCGGAAGAGGGCGCTTGATCCTTATCCTGCGAGGCATCCTGATCGGCGCTCTCGGGCTGATCCTGTCGCGGCTCCGGCTGGCTGAAGAACAGGTCAAAGCAGTTGCCGAGCGCGAGCTTCTCGTCCTGCGACTTGGCGAGCGTCAGCAGCAGTGCGTCGCGCAGGATGGTCCGGTCGGAAAAGCCGACCTGCGAGACGGCGCGCATCGCATCGATGCTTTCGGCAGGCGAGACGTGGACGCCGGCGCCGCGCGCCGCCCGAAAGAAGCGATGGAGATTTTCGCGCATCGGCGTCAACCGAAGACGTTGGACCGGGCCGCCTTGGCAATGAAGGTGGTCACCTGCGGCGTCGCGGCCTCGATGTCGGCTTCGTATTTCAGGAGCACGTTGAGCGTGTCCTTGACGATCTCGGTATCGAGTTCGGAAGCCTGGAGCAGCACCAGCACGCGCGCCCAGTCGATGGTCTCGCTGACCGACGGCAGCTTCTTCAGATCCAGCGAGCGGATCTCGTGGATGAAGCCGACCATCTGGCGGCGCAGCGTCTGCGAGATGCCGGGCACGCGGCTTTCGACGATGCGCTCCTCGAGCCGCTGCTCGGGGAAGCCGATATGCAGATGCAGGCAGCGCCGCTTCAGGGCATCGCCGAGGTCGCGCTCGCTGTTGGAGGTGAGGATCACTGTCGGCGGAGTGATCGCCGAGACGGTGCCGAGCTCGGGGATCGTGACCTGGAAGTCGGAGAGAATCTCCAGCAGCAGCGATTCGAATTCAGCGTCCGACTTATCGATCTCGTCGATCAGGAGCACGCAGCCGCCTGGCTGCTCAAGCGCCTGGAGCAGCGGCCGCGGCTCGACGAACTCCTTGGAGAAGAACACGTCGCCGAAATCGTGAAGCTGGTCGAGCGCGGCATGCAGCGTCTGCGCGCCGCCGAGGACTTCGCCGAGCTTGTCCTTGAGGATCTGCGTATAAAGAAGCTGCTTGGCGTATTTCCACTCGTAGAGCGCCTTGGCCTCGTCGAGGCCCTCATAGCATTGCAGGCGGATCATCTTCATGCCGCGCCAGGCGGCGATCGCCTTGGCAAGCTCGGTTTTGCCGACGCCCGCGGGGCCTTCGACCAGGATCGGCTTCTCGATCTGCTGCGACAAATAGACGGCGGTCGCGATCTGCCGGCTCGCGATATAGCCCTGCGCGGCGAGGCCGCTCTCCACTGCCTCGATCGAGGTCGAGGCCTTCTGATCAGCCACGAATGGCGCTCCCAAAGGTCTTGCTTGGGCTTGTTCTGCCTGCGTTCCCGGCAAAGAACAAGCCTCGTTTGGGAGACATCAGACCCGCGCGAACGGCGATTTTTCCGTTTGGCGCAAATAGTTTGAGCGGTTCGCCGGCGGCGCGATCAGTGTCGCAGCAACTCCGGCTTGCGGATCGTCTGTCTGACCTCGGCGCCGCAATCGGCGCATTCATAGACGAAGTCGATCTTGGCAAGGCTCCAATGCGGCTCGACCTCGCGCACATACATCGGCAGGAACCCCATACAGGTAGGGCAATTCACTGGCGCGATTTCGACGTCCTGATGATGCTGAACGTAAGCTGGCATCTCGGCTCTCCTTCGCAGGCGACCATCAAACCCCGCGCAAAAGCTACTGCCGGTTGCCCCGGAGCCCTCATCAACTCTTTCGAACGGAGGCGGAACGGCGAGCGTTTGTCGTTCGCTGTGACATTCTTGTTACGGCCTCTATACTGTAACGGGCGGACCAAATGCCTATTTCACAGGCCGATCCGGTATCCGGACTTTCACCTCAACGATAAGGGAGCAAGCCCATGACGCATGCCATTCGCTTTCACAAGACCGGCGGTCCGGAAGTTCTGGTGTGGGAGGAGGTCAGCGTCGGCAAACCTGGGCCCGGCGAGGCGCGCATCCGCCACACCGCCGTCGGCCTCAATTTTGTCGATATCTATAACCGTTCCGGCCTTTATCCGGCGCAACTGCCGAGCGGGCTCGGCAGCGAGGCGGCCGGCGTCGTCGAGGAGGTTGGGCCCGGCGTCACCGATCTGAAGCCGGGCGATCGCGTTGCCTATGGCGCTTCGCCGCTCGGGGCCTATTCGGAGGCACGGCTGATCCCCGCCGACCGGCTGTTGAAATTGCCCGACGGCGTCGACGACAGAACCGCGGCGGCGATGATGCTCAAGGGGCTCACCACGCAATATCTGATCCGCCAGACCTATCGGGTGAAGGCTGGCGATACCATCCTGCTCCACGCCGCGGCTGGCGGTGTCGGACTGATCTTGAGCCAGTGGGCCAAGCATCTCGGCGCGACGGTGATCGGCACCGTCAGCAACGACGAGAAGGCGAAGCTCGCCAAGGCGCATGGCTGCGACCATGTGATCATCTATACAAGGGAAGATTTCGTGAAGCGGGTCGACGAGATCACCGGCGGCAAGAAAGTGCCGGTGGTCTACGATTCCGTCGGCAAGGATACGTTCCTGAAATCGCTGGATTGCCTCGCGCCGCTCGGCGTCGCCGCGCTGTTCGGCCAGTCCTCCGGCGCAGTGGAGCCGCTCAATCTCGGCCTGCTCGCCCAGAAGGGCTCTCTCTACGTTACGCGTCCGACGCTGTTCACCTATGCCGCCAAGCGCGAAAATCTGGTGGCGATGGCGGGCGAGCTGTTCGACGTCGTCAAGTCCGGCGCGGTCAAGATCGAGGTGCACCAGACCTATCCACTGAAGGACGCCGCCAAGGCGCATGCCGATCTTGCAGCCCGCAAGACCACGGGATCGACCGTTCTCCTGGTGTAGCACCGGACTGGGCGGTGGCGCGGGCTTCAAGCCTGCGTCACATCGGCTCGTGCTTGCGCAGGTCGCGGACGTGATCGAGGCGGATCGCCTGGAGGTCGACGTCCTCGGGCTCGATCTGTGGGAGGGCTGCCTCCGCCAGGACGGCCTCGGTGACATCCTCGACCGAGTTCTCCACAATCTCGTGGATGAATGAGACGTTCCGATACTCGCCCGAGGCGAGGCGGGAGATGACCTCTCGCCTGGTGATTTCCGGATCGACGACCGCCTCGCGGCCTCGCCGCCCATAATCGATCATCACGACGAAATATTGCATGAAACGATCCTGCCGCGCCCCGATGGCCGGGATGCGGCAGATTATTTCTGAAAATCGGAACTATGTCAATGGCGATTTCCATAAATCAGAAATCGCCGGGTCCTCTCATTTGCCCTTCTTGCGCGGGCGCGCCGATTTCGCGCGCAGCCGCTCAAGCTGCCCCTTGGGCATGGACAGGCAGATTTCCCCAACCCAGTCGAGCTTGACGCCGACGATCGGCTTGGCATTGAAGCTCGTGAGGTTGACCACGGATGGGGATTTGCCTCGCTCGATGGTCTTCAGGTAGCGCTCGCCGGTCTTGAGCCGGACCACCGCCTCTTCGCCGTAGAAGCTCGACAACGGATGGCGCTGGTCCTTGTAGACGACGATCACGTCGCCGCTTTCGTATTTGGGCAGCATCGAATCGCCCACGATCTCGAATGCGATCGTCTCTTCCATGATCGGGAACGGCAACGCGACGTCGCCGAGCCCTTCCGGCGGAACCTGTTCGTAGTCCGGCTCGATCACCGCGCCGGCTCCGACCCGGCCCATGATCGGCGCGAGATTGAGCTCGAGATATTCCATGATCGGAATGATCTCCGAGGCCTTCACCAGGCGCTCGCCGCCGAGAATCTCCGAGACCGCGCCGGGTCGCACGCCCATCGCCGCAGCCAGGCCGCCCTTGCTCTTGCCCGTCTTCTCCAGGCCCCGCTCGATCATTGCTACGTCCAACATGGTGATTCCCTCGATTGCGCACCCGTCGCCTCTTGTAATCCGAAATTCGGAATTGATGCAATTATGAATATCAGAAATAATGGCTTGACTCTGTATTCGGAATAACGGAATGTGTGTCTCGCCTCGCGGGTGGAGGCGCATCACAGGACAGCAGCATGGAACCGGGCCATTGGCCGTCGGAGCACTCCGACGCGCTTCGCGACTATTTTCTCAAAGGGATGTCTTATGCGGAGATCGGAAGACAGATAAACGCAAGGTTTGGAACGGCTTATACGCGCAGCGCGGTGGTCGGCCGCGCCAAGCGGCTCGGGCTCATCGTGCCGCAATGGATGACGAGTCCGGCGCTCGCGCCGCCCTTGCCGGGTGAACCCGGCCTGCTTTCGCCGCGCGGGGTGGCGTGGCCGAGCCTCAATCTGCCGCCGAAGTCCGCCATGAAGCCTGCGGCGCGGGTGAAGTTGCGCTGTGTCGGCATCCAACCGCGCCTGATCCAATTGGTCGAGCTCGAGCCGGCCGACTGCCGATATCCCTATGGCGGCGACAAGGACGGTGAGGAGATCACCTTCTGTGGCCATCCGCGCCAGCCGGGCTCCAGCTATTGCGCGCCGCATGCCCGCCTGGCGCGCCGTTCCGAGGCTGCGTCGGCTGCCCGTGCAGCAGGCCCCGTCGTGCTGAAGCTGGTCTCGGCGCTCTGACGGTGCCGCCCTCCGTTCAACCCCTCAGTCTTGCAAGGAGTATCCGAGTGGCTCGTGCCCGACGCAACAAGTCCTATAAATTGGCGCAGATCTATGACCGGCGGTCGCGGGAGGTGCCGTTCAACGCCGAGATCGCGGAGGTGGAGGTCGACAATCCGCTCGCGCTCGATTCCGGCGAGAAGATCCTGGCGATCCGGTCGGTCCGCGGCGATCCGCTCGGCCGACTGCACGCGCACCACCAGATCGACGAGGCGCAATACCGCGGCGGGCGCGCCTTCCAGAACGATTGGGAGCGGGCCGAGCGGGGCCCGCAGGCGGTGGATACGACGCGCGAATATGTCGATGGCACCGGCACGCGCGAGCCCGTCACCGAGAGCCAGCGGCAGGCGGTGCTGCGGCTCAACCGGATCGAGCGAGAGCTCGGCACCGACGGCGCCGCGCTGGTGCACGACGTGCTGGTGCTGGGTCTGACCATGGATCAGGTTGGGCAGCGTCGTGCCGTCCGGACGCAACGCTGGAACGATTACTTCGCGCGGCGTTTTCGCGAATGTTTGGACCGGCTTGCGCTGATCTACGGCTTTGCGACGGAGACGGGAACGGCGCGCGGGGGCCGGCGTGGATGATTGCAAGGGCGCCGGCGGTTCGGCCGCCGGCGTCCCGCCTGTTGCCTACGGATGAGGTACGATCTGGTAGGGCGTGGTGTAGGGCTCGACGCGCAGCGAGGCATTGGCCAGCAGCCCGATCTTGGCTGTCGGCGCCTGCTGTAATTCGCCGTTGGGCCCACGATGCACGTTGTATTGCCAGACGGTGAGATCGCCCTTCTGTGCCAGCGCGTGTGCAACGGCGCTCGCATCGTTGCCGCCGAGCGCCTGAAGCTCCTCCGCCGACAATCCGACGACGATTTCGTCCTTGATGGTGATGATCTTGAACAGGTTCATCTTGGTCTCCTGCGCCCATGCGCCTTGTGTCGAGAGGGTGAGCAGAGCGACTGCGGCGCCCTTGATGAGATCGCAGCGAGAAAGCATGCCGTCGTCCTTTTGGTGCTGACGCGCGCCCAAATCGAAGAGTTTTCAGCCATGGCGCCCGTATCTGCGTGGCCGTGCCGCAACGGCTTGGTCGCTCGCGCCTGGACGGCGGTTCACGGTGGGCCGGCCGCAAGATCGACTTTCATGCGCTTAATGCAACCGCCGGGACCGGATTCAACAAATGCGTGTGTACTGCCGAAGAATCGCCAATTCGTGCGCGCCAACGTGCATTCACATCGGAAACACGACGAAACGCTGTGCCTGATTGACGGTCACGAGTTGCTGTGTGCGTGATTGATGCCGCTTCTTGACGCAGGTGGGTGACGGCGATCGATATTCCTGTTATCCGGAATCGCCGTGGCGCGATGCAGACCAAGCATCGCTATACCCACGGTTGGGCTTGCCGGAATGGTTGTTACTTGGCATAGTTGCAACCGGCTGGTTGAGGCCGACGTTTGGATGCGGTTCAGCGTGCAACCCGACCGGTCCCCTCAGCCGAACGTTCGTCGCGAGGGGTCTGTCGTGGCGTCCGGTTCTCGAGCGGATCACGAAGGCCGATGCTTGTCATAGGTGCGAGATGAAAAACCTCAATTTCGCGGCTGAGCTGCATCTCAAGCTCGGTGTGCCTGCAAGCAGCACTGTCGAAAGTCTGCGCCTGCTCCGCGCCTTTCTGAAGCTCGCGCCGCGGCAGCGCTTCGAAGTGATCAAGCTGGTCGAAGATCTCGCCACCGAAGAAGCTCTACCCGAGCACCCCTTATCCTAAAGTCCGGCCGCGCGCCGGTCCCAGGCCGTTTCCCGACCCTTTTCCTGCCAGAGCAGAGCTCCCCGGCGTCGTTCCTCGGAAGGCTGGCGGCTGGATGGCGGTCAGGCAAATGTGGTATTCAGACGGAAAAAGGGAGGAGTGCGACTATGATCGAACCGAAAATCGAAGTTCCGGCCGAACTGCGTGACTTGGCCGAGAAGACGATCGACCAGGCGGAAAAGGCCTTCGGCATGTTCTTTGAAGCGGCGACCAAATCGATGTCGTCCGTTCCGGGCGCGGGGACGGAGGTGTCGAAGCAGGCGCTGGCTTTCACGGAGCAGAACATGAAGTCGGCCTTCGAGCATGCGCGCAAGCTGGTGCATGCCACCGACCTCCAGGAGGCGATGCGGATCCAATCCGATTTCCTGCGCAGTCAGTTCACCAGCGCCGGAGATCACATGCGTCAGATGACCGGCAGTCTCATGCAACCCGGCAAGGGCAAATCCTGACTTTCGGTGTGTGTACAGCGTGCCCACAAATTGATCTTGTGTGGCGTGAATATCCGCGCTTCGATACTGATGCAGGTCCATGACGGGCCACCGAATGGATCTCATTCGCCGTCCGTCATCCTTTCTGCTGATCCCTGCCGGTTCACCGGCAGGGATTTGCATTTGTAGCCCTTCGTGTAGCTTGGCATGCGCTGAGGCGTGATTTTGGGAAAAGGGCCCGGCGTTCCGGCCCGATCATGCATCTAGCGCAGCGATGCGATGTAGGCCGCGATATCGCCGGCTTCGGTCTGGCTCAGGGGAAAATTCGGCATCTTCGGGTGTGGGTCGAGCAGGAAGAACGCGAGCCTTTCCGCGCTGAAATCCGGCCTGCGCGCAACGGATGAAGGAGGGGACGTCGGCGCTCGCCTGGGTCTGTCCGTTCGCCACGACGTGGCAGCTCGCGCACCAGCGCTTGGCGAGGTCGGCACCGTGATCGGCATCAGCGCCGAGAGCGGACGACGTGCCGACGCCGGAGACCAGGCCAAGCAGCAGGAAAACTCGTCTCACATGCCGGAGCGTCGGGCAATCCTTCTGCATTCGCTTGCGGCCGCTGCGCTCATCCGCAGCAGGATCCTGGAAACTGCGAGAGGTCAATGCGGGCGACGATCGACCGCAGCAGCCTGCGGGTCGAACGATAGAGATGCCGCACGAAGGCCGGCACTCTTGCCGCGGGCAGGCCAAGACCATTCGAAACAAGGCCCTTCGGAACAAGGCTCTTCGAAACAAGGCCCTTCGAAACAAGGCCCTTCGCATCAAGACTTTCGGTATAGTGGGACACGTGTTTCTCCGACGCCATGAGGCTTTCTACCGTGCCGTCTTGGAGCCGCCTTGATCTGCCGCAAAGCGGACCCGCTAATAGTCAGCCGGATTCATTATCATCGGGCTCTTCGTATCCGCCGGCGCGAGCGCGCTGCTGGTGCTGTCACGCAGGAAGCGGTCGAGCGTCTCCTGGATCTTCTCCTTGACCGAGTTGGGACCGCGGTCGCTCATCTCCGTGTGCTGTGCGCCGGTGTGGATGATATCAATGCCGCGCGCCTTGGCCTCTTCGGGCGTCGGAAGCACGCCGGGGTCCGTCACGAAGTGCGGGTCCTTCGAACGGAACGACAGGATCTTCATGTGGTCGCTGACCACGAAGGGCACCCGCAGATTGTCGAGCGTGATCACCTTCGACACCAGTTCGGGGTGCTGATGAGCGACGTACATCGAGACATCGCCGCCGTTGGAGTGGCCGACGAGGGTGATGTGGTCGTATTCGACGTTCTCCTGCTGTTTCTTCAGTTCGCCCAGCACGAAGAGAATGTTGGCTTCGCAGCGGATGTAGACCTCGCGCCGGCCGACATATTGCTGACCGACCTGGGTCATCAGCGGGGGATCGCTCGGCAGGTCCTGCTGGATGCTGGCAACGAGATAGCCTCGCGCGGCGAGCACGTTGGCGAGGAAGGAATACTCGGTCGCCTTGACGGTGTTGCCATTGCTGATGACGGCGAGGGGGAGCTTCCAGAGGCCGAGATTGGCCTTGGTCTCATGGTCGCGCCGCACGGCGATCTCGACCGCGACCGGCCGCTGGCGCGAGGCGTCGAAGAGGGCCAAGGTCTCATGGCGGATCGCGAACCGGCTGACGACGAAATACTGCCCGATGCCAAGGACGCAGAGAAACGCCAGGGCGGCAAACACCTTCTTCATGGTCTGTCTCAAATCACCTTTGCCTGAACATGGTCATCGGGAACCCCGGTCGAGCGATCGTGAGAAGGTTAGAGGATTAAATTTAGGCAAGTCTGCGGGCAAGACCGGGAAAAGCCGGCAAGCCGGGGCGATCGCCCGAAGAACGGGCGGCTAGAGACAGCCAGCCTTGCCGCGCTCGGGGCAGAGCCGGAGTGCGCTCGACAGCGTGAAAACGAAGCGTGGGCTGCGACGCTCGTTGTCCGGCGCCCGGTAGCTCAGGGGGATGGCCACGCCGAAATCGGCTTGGAGGTCGTCCGGCAGGAAGAAGCGCACACCGGCTCCGGCCGATGTCAGCGACAGCCCGTCGCTCAGGCGATAACCGTGGTTCCAGACGGCGCCGGCATCGCCAAAGGCATAGAGCTGATAGCCGGTCCAGTAGCGGAAATTGAGCTTCTGGTCGAAGCGCAGCTCGAGCGAGCCGGCCAGGCCGTTGTCGCCGCTGATCTCGGCTGCGCCATAGCCGCGGCCGAAGGCAGCGCCGCCGAGATAGAATTGCTGCGAGGTGAACAGTGGACGCGACGCCGTCTGGCTCGCCGCAGCGAGCTTGAGCGACCAGGCATCGTTGAGTGTCTGGTAGCGCGTGAACCAGAGATTCAGCACCGAGAAGTTCGACGATGCGCCATCGCGTGACAACAGATCGTCGTCGAAATGCGAGGCGCCAAAAATGTCGAGGCCCTGGCGGAAGGTCAGCGTCGCCAGATTGGTACCGCCAAGGGGATCCTGCAGCCGGTAGTCGGCCGTCAGGCTCGCGGTCCTGATGTGGTCGTTGTACCAGGGGCCGTAAATGTCGTGCTCGGACACATTGCTGAAGGTGCCTGCCACAGTAAACGTCAGCCCCGAGGATTGCGACATGAAGGGCACGGTGCTTGCCCGCACCTCGAAAGCTTCTGTTGTGGTGATGTCGCTGTCGAGCCGGCGCATATCGCCGGGCCGTACAGCGCTGTACAGGACGGAAGCGCCGAGGCGGATACCGTCGACGCCGACCGGCGCATCGTACGACAGGCGTGCGAAGCCGAGCTGGCGCGGATCGTTGGCAATAGTCGACAGGTTGATCGCCACAGTATCGCCGGGCGTGAGGTAGGAGTTGAACGCGCCGGTGGCGTAGGTTTGCCAGGGCCCAACCGAGGAGGATCCGAGATTGTCGAGGCCGAACGAGGAGAAGACGTGCCAGGTCTTCAAGGAGACGGTCAGGCGGAAGCGGCCCGTCGTACCGCCGATCTCCTCGAGCGCAGTGTCGGTGATCCGGACGCCGGGCCTGCCATTGATCAGGAAGAGCTGGCGTTCGAGCGTTGCCAGCCGCGACGGTTGTTCGGCCAGAACCGGCGCCAGCATCGGCCTGACGCCGAACTGCTCGGCACCGTCGCCTTTCAGCTCGGCCTGCACAATGGCGCCTTCGAGCACTTGAATCCGGACTCGGCCGTGCGCGATGTCCTGCGGTGGCACGATGGCCCGGCTGAGATGGAAGCCGGCTGCGCGGTAGAGGTCGCTGATGGCGCCTGCGATCGCGACCAAGTCCGCCTGCGAGACCTTCCGGCCGAGATAAGGCTGGTAGATCGCGGCGATGCGATCGGGGGAAATGGCATGGGCGCCGCTGACGCTGACGCCGCGCAGCACGAATTGCGGCTTGGTATCGCCGCCGATGGTGGGCTGTCCGACGCTCGGCAATCGGACCGGCGGCCGGCCGAGCGATTCCTGCTCAGTCTGGTTATCAAAATATTTCTCGGGCGGGCGTGGATCGAAACCCGGCTGGTTCGCCTGTTGCGCGAGTGCCGTTGGAGTTGTCGCGAAAATTGCTGCCAGCGAAACCAATGCGGTAAGGAGATGCCGTCTCTCACCGCGCGCAGCGACCCAATCTCCGTAGTTCAACGGAGGATCTGCGACGGGGCGGTAAGGTCTCGTTAGAGGCATGATTTTTCTTAGTTTTTTATGGTCAACGATTGGTTAATCCGACCGCGCGGCTGGCCGCTTTCCGATAATCCTATCTTGAGTGATTTCGGATACCCCTCAGGGCCTGGCTTGAAACGCGGGGCTGAGGATCATCATGTTCGGCAAGGTTGGAATGCGGCGGGCCCTGGCGGCGGCGCTGATCCTGGGAACGGCCTCCGGTGCGTTCGCGGCGGACGACGGTGTGTGGTCCGTCAGCAAGTCCTCGGGCGAGGTCTGGCTTGCAACGAACGGCGCCCAGCAGGTGTCGTTGACCCCGGAAGGAACGCTGAAACCTGGCGATACCATTCGCACCGGCCGCAACGGGCGCGTACTCCTCGTCCGCGGCGAGGAAACGATGCTGATCTCTCCCAATTCGGTGGTGGGCTTGCCGGCCGAGAAGAAGGACGGCTTGTCGACCACCATCGTCCAGCAGGCAGGTTCGATCCTGCTCGAGGTCGAGAAGCGCAACGTCAAGCACTTCGAGGTCGAGACGCCCTATCTCGCCGCCGTGGTCAAGGGAACGCAGTTCAGCGTCACGGTCGGTGCTGGTAGCACCAAGGTCGGCGTGCTCCGCGGCCAGGTCGAAGTCTCCGATTTCAAGACGGGGCAAATTGCACAAGTGATGTCCGGACAAGCGGCCACCGTCTTCGAACACGGCAAGCCCGGTCTCAGCCTGAGCGGTGCGGGCACGTTCAATCCGATCGAGCAGGGCAAGCCCCGCGCGCCCACGATCGAGCGTGTCCCGGTGCCGAAATCGGGCCTGTCGGCGCCGCGCCATGCGGCCAATGGCCATGCCATCCATGCGCTCGGTCCGATCGACAAAGGCAACAAGACGGCCAGTGCGCCGAAGCCGTCGCATCAGGCGGCTGGCGGTCACGTCGCCAAGCCCGGCGTCGTGCGCATCTCGAGCGCACTCGGCGAGGTCAAGCTGAATGTCCACAAGGCCACGCGCGGGCTCGCCCATGGCGGCGACGCACCCGGTCAGGTGCGCAGGGCGAACGCAAGCTCCGGAAGCGGGACGGTCTGGAGCGATGGCAATACCAGCACGTCGGGGTCCAACAGCGCCGTCCAGACGGCGGTCATCACGAGCGGCGGAGCATCGGCTGGCAGTTCGGCCGGTGCGAGTGCCGCGATTGCGGCCGCGACAGCCGGTGCATCCAGCGATAGCCCCGGCGCCAACAACGGAAACGGCGGCGGCAACGGCAACAATGGCAATGGCGGCAACAACGGCAATAGCGGAAAGAACGGTAACGGCAACAACGGCAACGGCAACAATGGAGCCACCGGCAATGGCCGGGGCAACAACGGCAACGGCAATGGCAATGGCGGCGGGAATGGCAGCAACGGCCATGGCAACGGGTACGGGCATAACCGCCACTGAGGCGATGTCCTGAGGGGAAGAGGGGGCGCGCCCGCAGGCAAGCGGGTGCGCGGGAGGATCGGGTGAAACGTTATCGGCCGCATATTCTCGTCGTGATCGCGCTCGCGGTGGTGCTGTCCACTGGCTGGCACGGTGCGCTTCGCAATGCGCTCACCGATCTTCGATTCAAGTGGCAAACGCGTGAGGCCAGCGGCGGCATCGTCGTGGTCGGCATCGATGCGCCGTCGATCGACCAGATCGGGGTGTGGCCGTGGCCGCGGGGTCTCCATGCCGAGCTGCTGCGAAGGCTGGAAGCGGCGGGCGCGCAGGATGTTGCCTTCGATGTCGATTTCAGCACGCCGTCGGATCCCGCCTCCGACGAGGCCCTCGCCAAGGCGTTGCGGGACGCCGGCGGCTCGACGATCCTGCCATCCTTCAAGCAGCCGACGGCGAAGGGCGGCCCGGCCCACGTCAACCGGCCGCTGAAGGCGTTCGGCAACCAGTCGTGGCCGGCCCTCGTCAATGTCGCGATCGAATCCGACGGGCTGGTTCGCCGCTATCCGTTCGGCGAGAAGCTCGGCGACGCGTTCATGCCTTCGATGGCCGTCGTGCTGGCAGGACAGGATGCCAATCGGCGGCCGCCCTTTCTGATCGATTTCAGTATTCGCGCACCTTCCATTCCCGCTGTATCCTATGTCGACGTGCTGCGCGGCGACACCGCTACGCTCGACAGGCTGAAAGGCAAGAAGGTCATCGTTGGCGCCACGGCGCTCGAGCTCGGCGACCGCTTCAGCGTTCCGAACGGCAGAATCGTCTCGGGGCCGGTCCTCCAGGCACTCGCCGCTGAATCGATCCTTCAGAACCGGACGCTGCGCTGGACCTCCGACATCGGCATGGTGCTCGGGCTGGGCGCGATCTGCCTGCTGATGATGTATTCGTGGCGCCGCGTCGCACCAGGACTTCGCGTCGCAATCCTGATCGCAGCCGGGGCGGCGGTCGAACTGGCCGCTCTCCTCGTGCAGGCAACATGGCCCCTGGTCATCGATACGTCGCTGTTCCACATCGCGATCGTCGCTTACCTGACGGCAATTGCGCTCGACGAAATCGACTTCCGCAGCCTGCTCGGACGCATCGCCGAGAGCCGCTTTCATCGCATCGCGATGTCGCTCGGCGACGGGCTGGTCTGCACCGACGAGGATCACCGGATCACGGTCTGGAATCCCGGCGCCAGCGCGATCTTCGGCTACATGCCGGCCGAGATCATCGGTCGCCCGTTCGAAACGCTGTGCGCTCCGCCGGCGGACGGACGTGCAAGGCCGTCCATGCACGACGCCGCGCGCGAGGCGCTTCTGGTTCCGGGCGGCGCCGTCGTCGTCGAGTTCGAAGGCCGGCGCAAGACCGGGGAAATCTTCCCGGTCGAGGCGAGCTTCTCGGGCTGGCAGGGAACGGACGGCTTTCAATACGGAGCGATCCTGCGCGATATTTCGGTCCGCAAGCGTGAAGCCGAACGGATTCGATATCTCGCCGAGCATGACGCGCTGACGGGACTTGCCAACCGGAACATGCTGCATGTGGGCCTGACCGATCTGATCGCCGCGGCGGAGCGGCGGTCTTCCGGCGTCGCGTTGCTCGTGCTCGGGCTCGACGGCTTCCAGGAGATCAACAACATGCTCGGGCACTCCGCTGGCGATCTCGTGCTGCGCGCGGTCGCTGAGCGGCTCCGGAGCGAAGCCGACGGCAAGGCGATCATCGCCCGGCTCAGCGGCGACGAATTTGCCATCGCGATCGACTGCACTGACTTTGGCGAGCCGGTCCCGGCGTTCGCCGAGCGGATCGCGCGCGCGTTCGATACCCCGCTCGCAGCTGGCGACCGGCAGCACCGCATCAGGATCAGCGTCGGCGTCGCCGTTTATCCCGAGGGCGGGCAAAAGGCCGACGATCTCCTGAGCAATGGCCATCTGGCGCTGAGCCGCGCGAAGACGACGCGGCGCGGAAGCCATGTGGTGTTCGAAGCCACGATCCGGCAGGAGCTCGAGAACCGGCTGACGCTGGAGCGCGAGCTGGCGCTTGCCGCCGATCGCCGCGAATTCGAGCTGTTCTACCAGCCGCAGGTTCGCCTGCTCGACGGCAGCCTGGTCGGAGCCGAAGCGCTGATCCGCTGGCGGCATCCGGTGCGGGGCTACGTCTCGCCGGCCGAATTCATGCCTGTGGTCAACACCTCGGCGCTGTCGGAGCGGATCGCGAACTGGGTGATGGAGACCGCCTGCCGTCAGGCGCGGGCCTGGGAATTGTCCGGCAGCGATGTGCGCGTCGCGATCAACCTGTCACCCTCGCAGCTTCAGTCCGGCGATCTCGCGCATTCGGTCGCGGCACTGCTCGAAGCGACGGGGCTGACGCCGTCGCTGCTCGAGATCGAAGTCACCGAAGACATCCTGCTGCATGACGAACGCCGCGTGCTTGAAATGTTCAAGAGAATTCAGGAGCTCGGCGTCCGCATCCTGTTCGATGATTTCGGCACCGGTTATGCGAGCCTGAGCTATCTCAAGAAGTTTCCGCTCGACGGCCTCAAGATCGACCGGTCGTTCGTCTTCGGTCTTCTTTCGAATTCCGACGACGCCGCCATCGTCGGCTCGACCATCGGCCTCAGCAAGCAGCTCGGTCTCACGGTCGTGGCCGAAGGCATCGAGAACCGCGCAACGGCCGACTTCCTGGTCAGCATGGGATGCGAGGAAGGGCAGGGCTATTTCTTCGGCCGTCCGATGCCCGCCGAGGCATTCGAAAAGCAGTTTTTGGCGGCTGAACTCGCGGCGGTCAGTGCCGCTTGAACGAGCGGCTTTCGCCTGCGCGACTTGCCCTTGTGGCTCGTTGCCGATCTAGCTCAAAGAGCAGAAATGTCTGCTTGCAGGTGATGAGCCGATCAAGGCGATGCAGCCCGCCAAGGCAGCTTGTGACCCCATAGCTGCTCTCGGTACGCTGCGTTTGCGGTGCAACATTTGCACCCGCACCGAATGCGACGACCATCGGGACCTGATACTCTACACTCGTATCCTCGAACTACGATGGAGGACGGAATGAAGCGACGGGACTTCATAGCGCTTTTCGTGGTTGCGGCGGCTACCTCCATGTGTCCGGTGTATGCAGAGAAAGGCGCGCTTCCGGTAGTTGGTTATCTGGGCTTCGATTCAGCCGAAAAGCACAGAACTACTCGTCGCCTTCCGCGAAGGTCTTCGGACAAAAGGTTTTGTGGAAAAACAGAACGTCACAATCGAGTACGGCTTCGCCGAGGGCAAATATGATCGGTTTCCGGAACTGATCGCAAGCCTTATTCAAGGTCACGTACAAGTAATTGTGGCCGCCACAGGTACGAACGGGGCCTTGGCGACGACGGCCGCAACAAAGACAATCCCGATTGTGTTTGCGATTGCCATGGACCCTGTGTCCCTTGGCGTTGTTTCTAGTCTAAACAGGCCGGGAGGTAACGCGACCGGCGTCAGCATGTACACTCCACAGCTCGTCGCCAAGCGACTGGAGCTTCTGGCCGAGTTGACTCCTGAAGGCGGCACAATCGCTGTACTGACTAATCCGACCAACCCCAACGCGGATGTAACCTCAGCAGACGCTCAAGCAGCGGCGAAGTTGCTTGGACGCCAAATCAGCATTCTGAAAGCGAGCACAGACCAGCAGATTGCCGGTGCTTTCGATGAGATCAAAGATCGAAAGTATGTTGCGCTTCTCGTCAACCCAGACGCATTTTACATCGCCCGTCGAGAGCAACTGGCGGCCCTTTGCGACCAGAATCGGATTCCAGCAATCTACGAGTGGTCTCTCTTCGTAAAAAATGGCGGGCTCATGAGTTACGCGCCTCGCATTACTGATGTTTCCCGTCAGCTTGGCGTCTATGCGGGGAAGATTCTGAATGGCGCTGCGCCTGCTGACCTTCCGGTCGAGCAACCAACCAGATTCGAGTTGGTGATAAATTTAAAGGCAGCGAAGGCAATCGGCCTTTCCATCCCACCCAACCTTCTCGCGCGCGCCGACGAGGTGATCGAATAGGGAGGTAGTTTACTGCGCTGCATGAGTCCGGAATTGGCCCGTGGCTGACTTCCCCTCTCAGGCTCGCACCGTCCGCTTCCGAGGGCTGAGCGGAAGCCATCGCCGGAGCCGCCGAGGGCAGCCTTTGACCCTGGCTGTGTGAAAAGCCGCGAGTCGGTTACGATTCCTCCGTTTCCTAATGGGGGGATACGGATGGGACGCTTCGTTGAAGGCGCGGACAGATCCCAGCTGACGCTCTTGCCGGAATGTCTGGAGGATTGGGTAGACGAGGGCAACGCGGTCCATGTGATCGACGTGTTTGTCGAGGCGCTCGACCTGCATGGAATGGGATTTGAGCGTGTGATCGCCAAGGAGACGGGCCGGCCTTCCTATCATCCAGCAGTCCTTCTGAAGCTTTACATCTACGGTTATCTCAATCGGGTGCAATCCAGTCGCCGCCTGGAACGTGAGGCGTGCCGCAATATCGAGGTGATGTGGCTGATCGGCCGCCTGGCTCCCGATCATAAGACGATCGCCGATTTCCGGAAGGACAATGGTGCGGCGCTTCGGAAGGTTTGTGCGAAGTTCGTTGCGCTATGCCGGCAAATGGGCCTGTTGCAGACCCCAAGCGTCGCAATCGATGGCAGCAAGTTCAAGGCAGTGAACAACCGCGATCGCAACTTCACGCATGCCAAGATGGCGAGGCGGATGGCGCAAATCGAGGAAAGCGTCGGGCGATATCTGCGTCAACTGGATAGCGCCGATCGGCAGGAGCCATCGGAAGCGATCAGCATCAAGACAACGAGGATCAAGGAAAAGATCGCTCGACTGAAGCAGGAGATGAGCCGCCTGGAAGTGCTTGACGCGCAGATGCGCAAGACGCCGGATCAACAGATATCGCTGACCGATCCGGATGCCCGTTCGATGGCCACCAGCGGACGCGGATCGGGTGTCGTCGGCTACAATGTCCAGGTCGCGGTGGACACCGAACACCATCTGATTGTTACGCATGAGGTCATAAACGTCGGCAACGACCGTGGGCAGCTTGCTCGGATGTCGAAGCAAGCCAAAGAAGTGCTCGAAGTGGACAAACTCGAGGCGGTCGCCGACCGTGGCTACTTCGACGGAGAGGAGATATTGGCCTGCGAAGAGGCTGGCGTTGTAGTCACGCTGCCCAAGCCCATGACGTCGAACGCCAAGGCGGAGGGTCGGTTCGGCAAACAGGACTTCGCCTACCTGTCTGATGAGGACGTCTACCGCTGCCCGTCCGACCAACTGCTGCCCTATCGCTATACCAACATCGAGCATGGAATGACGCTGCGCCGTTACTGGTCGACAGCAGCGTGCCAAGGCTGCGCAATCAAGAGCCAATGTACGCCATCCAAGGAGCGCCGCATCACTCGTTGGGAGCATGAACATGTAGTCGAGGAGGTCCAGAGACGGCTCGATTCCAATCCCAAAGCCATGCGGACGCGGCGCGAGACGGTCGAGCATCCCTTCGGCACGATCAAAGCCCGTATGGGTGCGACCCACTTCCTGATGAAGCGCTTACGGAATGTTGCCGCTGAGATGGCGCTGCATGTTCTCGCTTATAACCTCACGCGGGTGATGAACATCGTCGGCAAACCGCGCCTGATTGCAGCCATCCGCGCCGTCTGAAGGCCGGAAAGTACGTCCAAAAGCGCAATACCGCCTCGCGATACCCGCTTTGGCCGTCATTGGGCGATCCGACGCGAGAACCTCAGCCGCCTGCAGTGATTGGCGACCACGGCCGCGTGCCGACCATCCGTTTGCACACAACCAAGACCCAAAGCGGACTTCGCAACACAGTGGTGCTATGAAAGTCCATGACCCGAGAAGCCACCCTGCGACGACGCCTTGCCCTTGGTCTTCCTGACCTCACAGCAGAGGTCTACCTCTATCCAACTGATGCAGGAGGGAGGAAGTCACCTGTCGGGCTGGGGTGGGGGTGTCCCTGCAGCAGCACGAACAAAGCTCCAGTCGACGGTTGGGACGGCTATCTGCTGCTCAAAAGCGAAATGATGCCGGGCGAACGGCGAACGCTTGGCTTCGTCTTTCTATCAGGCGCGGAGGCGACTTCGGCACTCACGGCGAACGACAAGTTTTATCTTTGGGAGGCCGGCGTTATCGGAGAAGCCAACATCATTCGATAGGGTGGTTCACGTCGCCGATTGGCCCATTGCGACAATCTCGACCCAGCGCCTTGTTGTCGGCCATGACCCAACTTTCATACCGAAAAGGACTCCAGTTGTTTCCTGATCCCACTATCAAATGGCGGCCCCACCCTTCGATAATCGATGGCATCGAACGCCCACCTTTTGTTTTCGATCAAGGCCTTTGGCGTGGTGTTCTCTATCTCATCGTGGTGGCACCGAACCCCGGCCTTCGCGCTTACGGCATCGAAATGTCCTGCGAGATCTATTCGGGCATCGAAGAAATGATCTATTCGATCGCCGATCACGGGGACAAAACAACTGGCCGCTACGACGGCGGAGTCTACATTAAAGAAGCTGAGAACTCGGCATTGCTGAAAGCCTACGCTGCGACCGATCCGGTCGGTCGGAAGCCGCGGCACTTCTCCTTTGTCGGAAGCGACTACTGCTACGAAGTGCTTGGTTTCTCCGAACCGATCATACGAGCGTTTAGCAGCCCCGAAGAGGCATATGCTTGGGGACCTTCTAGGTCCGAGGAGAAAGTAAACTAGGTCAGTAGCAACGCAGAGCCAGCACTT